>JBKJZK010000091.1:0-1692 GCA_046715215.1 Nitrospiraceae bacterium | reverse complement strand
GCCTCACATGGCGCCACATTGCACCTCCATACCGTCGAACAAGAAGCTGGAGCGGGAATAAAGGAACTGTCTCAGCTCATCCATCGCCCGACCTGCTCGACGTGCGGCTCGATCAAACGCTACCAATTCAATCGCGTGGCGGTCGAACAAAACTACGACGTCATGGCCACCGGCCACAATCTCGATGACGAAGCGGCCCGGCTCCTGGGCAACGTGCTGCATTGGCAGGAAGAGTATCTCGACAAGCAGGGCCCGTCGTTGCCTGCCTCAGTGGAAGGTTTTGCCAAGAAGGTGAAGCCCCTCTTCCGGCTCTCGGAACGAGAACTCGCCGCCTATGCGGTCTTGAACCGGATCGATTACATCGTCGAGGAATGCCCCATGGCCAAGGGCTCCAAGATGCTCCAGTACAAGGAGGTCTTGAATCGTCTGGAGACCGAATCGCCGGGCACAAAGCAGATGTTCTACTGGGGTTTCCTCGAGAAGCAAAGCAAGAAGCAGCCTACTGCGACCACCATGACGGAGAAAGACCGGGCCGTCCTCCACCCCTGCACCTCTTGCAGCCAGCCCACCACCGCCGAAGTCTGCTCCTACTGCAAGATGATGGCGCGGGCCAAGACCGTCGCCCCACGGTAACTGGATGCTGAAAAAGTCCGCCAGCTTCGTTCTCGCTTCGCTCCTAGAAACCGTGAAACGTGAAACGAGGGTTAGCCGTGGAGCTGCGGCCTTGCTTGGGGCAAGGCGCGTCCGTGGGCGAAGAGGCTGTCATGGCAGACTCAGGGCGGGCGGGTAAAATAACCGCCAGGGTTGGGCGGGTGAGAAGTCTGACCTTTTTGAACATCCTGTGGGTCGTAGCCAGTTCCCCCAGACATACAGTTATTGGATCTCGGACGGGATAGCATTGTTTTTTCGCAGCCTGCTAATCCGGTCCCCCACCCTTGATAATCTCTCATCGACCCCGTAAGCTGCGTTCTAGATAGTTGACCTATACTGAAGCAACCTTATTCCCACTCCCATGGCATCCACACCGCGCGATTACTATCAGGTTCTTGGCCTCGACCGAACGGCGTCCGCCGATGACATCAAGAAGGCCTATCGTCGCCTCGCGCGCCAGGTTCATCCCGATCTCCATAGCGGTTCCAAGAAATCCGAGATGGAGAAGAAGTTCAAAGAGTTGAACGCGGCGCATGAAGTCCTGGGCGATCCGGACAAACGCAAAAAATACGATCAATATGGGACCAACTGGGAGCAAGCCGAGGCCTACGAGCAGGCGCGCCGGCAGGCCGGCGCCCACGGACAGAGCGGCCCGGAGACTTCGTTCGGCGGAGAAGGCTTTTCCGACATCTTCGAGAATCTGTTCAAGGGGCGAGGGCGTGCCGGCAATGGTCGGGGCTTTGCCATGCAGGGCGAAGACCTTGAAACGGAGGTGCAACTGACGCTGGCCGAAGTCTTCACCGGTGTCACGAAACGCATGACCTTGCAAGAGCCAGTACCCTGTTCCACCTGCCACGGGAGCGGAACCTTTCGCGGACGCACCTGTCCAGCCTGTCAAGGACACGGTGCGACGCTGCACCCCAATACGATCGAAGTTCGAATCCCCGCCGGCGTACAGGATGGAACGAGGGTTCGCGTGGCCGGCAAGGGACAAGCCGGCGCCAACGGCGGCAAGCCCGGAGACTTGTACTTGCGCGTGAC
>JBKJZK010000090.1:0-6359 GCA_046715215.1 Nitrospiraceae bacterium | reverse complement strand
CGCAGCGAGCGAAGAGGCGAGGAGGTACGTACCGCACTTCGTGTGGGCCGTTCGCCCATGTCGTTGCTCTTGGCGAACGGAAGAACTCCTCCAGCGTTTCTGATCTCCGAGGAACTCCTCCTCAACGCTGAGTCTCTGAGCGAACCGAGAACGCCACTGGCGGCCTTTTTCAGCGTCCTGCTAGTCCACAACTCCACGCCAACTAAACAACTTGGCCCAGTAGAATCCCGCCCAGGGCACGAACACAGCGGGGAGCGGGTCTAAGTCGCCGCGTATAATAGCCCCGGCTGATGCCCCGAAGATCAGGGCCGCTCCGGCAATGGAGAGCGCAGTGACAAAAGCACGCCCCGGGTGCTCGATCGACGGCACCTCCGGCTCGGCCTTGGCCTTCTTGCTGCGCTGAGCCACAGCGGTCCGCATCCGTGCTGCATACACCTCGGGAAAGGTCGTAAAGAGATAGCGGTGATAACGTGCCTGCCCCCACCCACACGACGCACCGACGACTAGCAAGGCTGAGCTGGTGAGAAACGTCACCCAGCTGTAGGTATGGTTCACCAGCAGTTGATAGCCGAGCGACCCCACCCCACCGACCATGCAGATTAGTCCGATCGTCCCGGCAGGGAGGAGGATATGAGACCGGACATAGTAGCGAGCTTGCTCATCAATCTTCTCTGGTCGCAAAACCGTCACAAGTTTCGGCATCGATGCGTTCTCCCAACACATCCGCTGACAGCCTTCCCGCCCTCGACAAGAGAAGGCAGTAAGAAGGTGGCATCATACCATCCTTCCGCGGCTTGTTACATGGACGAGGAAAGGAGATTAGGCATCTGTGTCGGGTCTGAGTGAGCCGGACGCTTAATCCCCTTAACAAAATGAGAAATAGTGGATGACGCATGAGCAATGGTAGACGGCATGCCGGGTTTTATATCATGGGCACTCATCTGATTACTCAATGGTACGAAGGCAGACGTCGGCACCGAAACGTCTGTCTCAGACAGGTCTTTGGCCGCCAACCTCATGAAGCTTCGCGAAGGAAAAGGCGACAGTGAGACAGAACATCGGCACCCCCACTCTCGGTGTCCACAAAAGGTGTGCATGGTTTGTGGATAACCATGGGGATGAGCGACCAATACCAAGCCATATCACAGCACCACACATTGCCCAATCGGTAGGCAGTACGATTCGAGCAATTTCACCGAGATGCATTTTTTCAGCAAGAAACTTGTACGGGAGAAGAGCGAAGATTTCCGCACGACCAGAAAAATTCTTTGGAGTCGAGCGTACGAACTGTGCAGACTGACAGAGCAGGACTAGCCCACATTATGCTTGAATGCCGTCGCGAGGCGCTCGAGACCGAAGCCCGCCTGGGCTTTTCGCAAACAAGGCCGACATAGACGTACGTGCAGTCCGTCGAAGAGGCCGAACGAGAAAAGCCCCGCCGGGCGAGAGGATCGGACGACGCAGCAGGTATTGATGAATAGTCCGGGCTAGACTGGCAGGATATCACTGATGGCTGATCGTTCGACGCGCCCAATATTGCCCCACTGTTCCGCCATCGGAATCATTGCATGAATCCTCGTCTCGACCGTTCCCAGTCGTTGTGCCAACGTCGACGTTTTTCGATAGGCCGCGACCATGAGAAAGGATCGCAGCCCTTGCAAAAACATCGTGATCATCGTCGCCTGCACATGGCTGGCCAGATCGTAGAGTGCCTCGACCTGTTCGAGAATCGGATCAAGCTGAGACGCCGTGACGAAATCTGTCGCCCCTTGTGCTCGTATATTCGCAAGAGTGCTACTGATGATTGGGACCCTCAGACGGACTTCTTGAAGGAACTCCTCGTCGAGTCGGTCAAGGTCAGTTAAGATGCGCCCGACGCCGGCGACATCAAGATGATCGGCTTCCCGCTCGGCTCGTTGGATCACTGCCTCCAACACATCGCGGGCCGGTTGCATAGACCGGGCACGAGCTTGCTGCAGCTCCCGCAGGGCATGGATGAGCGGGACGCTGGAGCTCACGGTGAGCGGAGCGTGCAATTGAGGTGCTGGAGGTTGCTCATTCACGATGGCAGGAAGTGCCTGGACGGATTCGCTCACCGTTTCCACAGGAACGTCATCAGTTCCAGTACGTTCGTCCTCGTGGTCTCCTGCTAAGCGACGCACGGCCAGACTGAGCCGATCCAACCCCTCGTGAAGCGACTGGAGCTCTGCCGTCATCGCATATGGTTCTTGGCGGCCCACATCGTGGAGAATCGGAAGCAGATCCGAGGCCATCTGCTCGATAGCCCGGAGCTGCACCGCCGACGCAGATCTGGCAAGATTCGTAATGCCGTGCAAGAGAATCCCGTAGAGCTTCGGACGCACCGTTCCATTGGCCCCCTCAGCGAGCTGTTTCAGCGCCATCTGGATTTGAGACAGCCATTGATGCGCTTCGAGAGCGAATAACCCGATCACTTCCTTTTCAAAACTGGTTTCCTCAAGATCCTGCACAGGAAACCGACTTATCCGTTGATGCTCGATCGACAACGACGCAGTCCCACCGTCCGGCACAGAAGTCCTGGACTCGACGACACCTTGAATCGCACTCGCAAGAACATCCAAGCCTTCCAAGAGCGCCGTAAATTGATCGGATGCCGAGGGGACCACGCCGGATATCTTGGCGTGCGTCTCATCCGCTGGAAACGAGACGCGTGCGACGTCAGGAGCCTCGAGTGTTTGGATGATTGACACGAGCGGGGTGAGGCTCAGATCGAGCTGCCGTCCCTCCTGGCCACGGGCCGCATCGTCCTCGATCCACACGACTGGGCGGAGCGGATAGCGCGTATTGACGCGCATGACAGACCCGACTTCGCCGGTGGTCAATCGAACCGATGTACCCAGCGGATAGGCCGACACCTGTTCGAGCAAGGCTTTGACGAGCTCACGAGGGAACGCCGTCCGTTCCGCCACCATCAATTCTCGCACCGCTTCGTGCGGAAAGAATCGGCGGCGATACCCGCGTGGGCTCACGAGGGCATCGAAGACATCTACCACGCCGATGATTTGGGCAAACTCGCTGATCTGCCGCCCCTTCAGCTTGTTCGGATACCCCTGCCCGTTCCACCGTTCATGCGCCTGGCGCACCACTTGTGCCAGCCAGTCGTATTTCCGACCTACCTTTCGAATCGCTTGATAGCCGAGTTCGGGATGTTGTTCAATCAGCGTACGTTCATCTTGGGTCAAGCGACCCGACTTAGTAATGAGCGACTGCGGCACAGCAAAGAGACCGATGTCGTGCAGGAGCCCCGCGAAGGTAAGCCGTTCCAGCTCTTTTCCGTGATAGCCCAGTCCGGCACCGACCTTCGTTGCCAAGATTGAAACATTCACGAGATTCGTAACCAGCGGAGGACCTGCGGGACCGCTCATAGCCTGAACGAGTAATTGGTCACTTTTCTTGAGCGCCTCCGTAATCTCCGTCGCCAACGCAGACAAGGCCTCTAAGTCGAGTTCGTCTTGCCGCTGCACGGCAAGAGCCACGCCCGTCAATTGCTCCTGCGCAATGCGATACCAGTCTGTGGTGCTGTATTCGTTCATGGCCTGATGCCGTCCTTGCCGAACACTCGACCATACATCATATGACTTGCCCGACCCGCTGAACAAGTCCGTCATCGATCTGTGACACCTTCTCGATCACTCCCACAAAGAGACAATGATCACAGAGTGCATGAATAAGCCGCCCGATCCCCTTGCTCTGTTCGAAACTGACTGCGTCCGCCTCCTTCGTAAACACGTTTGCCCGATGAGTCACGGCTCCCTGCGCGCAGTATTATACGACGCCGTCTCCTCTGGCGTGAAGGGGCTAGATGTGCACGCCCGGCTTCTGATCGCATGAGGTCGAGCCCGAACTGAGACAACACCTCATCCAGCAATTCGGAAGGTGACAACGCAGGATTGGCAACTAGCACGATATCATACCGAGCAGGCGCCAGCCCGACGACTCAGCAAGGTTTTCCTGCACCCGATGTCATCCGTCAGCAGGAGCATGCCCTTGCGGGACTGAATCCCGTCACTCAACCTCCTGTGCGCCGCGTCATGCTGAGAGCACGGGATGTTGAATCGCGGGTCCGGCATATTGTCGAACGGAAAGGCCCGGAGTCCCCAATATGTCGTATAGTCGACTGCTGAGTTCATCGTCCCATCATCATGACTCGGAGGATACGACTTCACCACGGGCTTAGACAAATCTGTGTGCGGGGTTCCGGCATATTGATTACGAGTGGCTGGCAGGGAGCAATTGATCGATCGCGGCACGTTGTGCCCGCCCATGCTCCACCCACTGGCGGATGGCACTGCCCATCACGTGCAGCCGCGCCTTCACCGATTCCACCCGCGTGGCAGCCAGAAGCACTCGACGCTGTGCCACCACAGTCAGGAGACTGTGCAAACCTGTGAAAAACATCATGGCTGATCCCGCATTCACCTGCTGCGCTTCTGAGCGCAGACGTGCGACGTCTTGAATAGAGGCTTCGAGGGCCATCATGCGTGAGGAGGCCTCACCCTCGTCCATCTTGAGGGCACCCATCTTAGTAAAAATCTCGGGCACCCGCTCGTCAATCGCCTTCAGAAACGACTCTTCCGCTTCGGACACCCGCGCAAGATATCCTTGAATGACCGTGGCATCGATACGTTCGACACCGGCCTGAATCTGTCCTTCCATCTGCTCGATCAGGCTGCGGATAAGGTTGCGCCCGGACGCTGCATAGGGAGACTGCTTTTCTTGTAGTTCCTGAAGCGCTTGCAGAAACTCCACGGGAGAGAGACTCGTGTCAACCGCCTTAGCCGCCGTACCACTCCCGGCGTCTTCAAAGGAGATGCCCGTAGCACGGGTCAACGCCGTATGGATCTGTCCCAGATGTTTACAGAGCGAAAGAAAGTCCTGAACAGAGAGCGCCTTCTGTGGATCCTGAAGGGCTTCGATAAAGGGAATCGCCGCAAAGACGGCTTGTTCGACGTCTGGAAGGTTGATCGTGGCAGCAGAGCTTCCGAGATTCATCACTCCGGCCAAAATCGTTTCAATCAGCTTGGCATGCCGCTCAGGCGCTGGGCCCTGTTGCAGCTCATCAAGAGCGACATGAATGTTCTGGAGCCATTCATACGCTTCCTGAACAAAGAGATCGACCAGCTCTTTCTGAAAATCGTCCGGGGTTTCGGCAGCCATGACATCAGTCTTTCACGACAGTGACGGTCCACGAGAAGGGAACGGACAGAATCAGGGACGCCGCTTTCCGCTTCCCAACTGAAAGGCCCATCCCGCGATCTCGCCAAGCTTTTCCGCCATTTCATCAAACCGCTTGGTGGCTTGCTCGGACGCTTCTTCAGTTTCAGATACGCGACTCGCAAGAAGGTTATTTCGTTCTCGTTCCGTCTGAAGCAGGGTTTCAAACTCCTGGGCTTTCTGCGAAGCGCGCTCGGCCTCGGAGAGACGCGCGGCAAGATCCTTACTTTTTTCCTGTTCAGCAGAGAGCGCTTGCTCTAACGTGCTCACTCGTGCGGCAAGCTGGTCACTCTTGGCTACACGACGAGTCAAGTGGCTCGTACGCTCCTGCTCCTGCGCAAGCTGCTGTGCCAATTCCTGAGACCGAGTTACCGCCTTTTCCATCGCAATCATCTGTTCAACCAGTTGCGTGGCTGCGTGACGCTCAGCATGCAGCGTCGCCTCCAGCTCTTGGACACGGCTTCCGTTTTTCTGCAGCTCGATTAGCCGCGTTGCCTGTTGCGCGCTGCCTACTCGTTCTTTCTGAAGAGCCACCTCCAGTTCCTGTACACGCCCGCCCAGGCTCTCCGCCATAGATGCCTGCTTCTTGGCCTCAACCGTCCGCTCTCGTTCGGTCTTGAGAAGGGATTCAAGTTCTCGCACCCGAGCGGTAACACTCTCAGCCTCTGTGAGTTTCTTCTTCAGCATGGCAGTCTGCTCTCGCTCCCCTGCCAACATCGACTCAAGTTCCTTGACACTACCCAACTGTCCTTCGAGTTGCGTTACTCGGTGAGTACTGTGTGTCGCCCGATTACGTTCGGCCAAAAATTCTTCCTCCAGCGGCTTCAATCTCGCAGCTACCTGCCGATAGACTTCTAATTGTTCGTCGCTCACACGTCCGCTTTGGATCGGCTCGATAGATTCAGTCACCTTCTCGATACTCTTGACTGCAGGGGAAGCAGCGCCTTGCCGCTTGGCCAACAGCTCGATCACTCGATCTTTGAGAGATGTGCCCTGGAACGGCTTTTTCAACACCCCGTCGGCGTGACAGGATTCAGCCTGCTTCGTCACCTCATCGTTCACAATGCCGGAGATCAAGAGCACCGCCGTGTTTGCTAGCGCCCTCT
>JBKJZK010000089.1:0-3649 GCA_046715215.1 Nitrospiraceae bacterium | reverse complement strand
TGGCACAAGGCCCAGACGGCATTCTCAGTTGTTCTTCACGCATGATTCAGGTTCATAAACGGACCATGACATGATTGATCAAACAATCATGCCGGCGACCCCCGTGACGATGTACGATCAGCGTTCTCGGGTAAGCCTGCTAGGGAGGCATCGACATGAAGATGATTGAAGCCATCATCAAGCCGTTCAAGTTGGAAGAGGTCAAGGACGCGTTGCTGGAAATGGGTGTGCATGGGATGACGGTCACGGAAGTCAAAGGATTCGGACGCCAGAAGGGGAGTAAGGAAACCTACCGTGGCAGCGAGTATACGACCGACTTTGTGCCCAAGGTAAAGGTCGAAGTGTTCGTCGCGGATAACCAGGTGACGCGCGTGATCGAAACTATTGCGCGCACCGCGAAGACCGGCAGTGTCGGGGACGGGAAGATCTTCGTGTCGGATCTCAGCTCCGTGGTGCGGATCAGGACCGGCGAGACGGGGGAAGGCGCCCTGTGACGATGACGCCGGGCAGCGGGTCGCCGGCGGGGCTCTTGCCCAGGGCGGAGTTCGAGCCGGTTTCCGCCCTTGCTGGGCACCGGCAGGTGCTCCGGCAGCGGTTGGTGGACGGGGTTTCGGGGGCCGAAGTCATGGCGGCCCTGACGGAGTTCGTGGACGGGCTGATCATCGGTCGATACAGGAACGCCATGCGGCAGGCTGGGGAGGAGGCGCAGGTCGCGGGAGCCCAGCACTGTTGCCTGGTGGCACTGGGAGGCTACGGCCACCGGGAGTTGGCTCCCTATTCAGACATCGACGTCATGTTCCTCCATTACGAGAAAGCGGGCGAGGTGGCGCCGGCTCTGTTCCGTGAGGTGCTGCACCATCTGTGGGATCTAGGTTTCCAGGTCGGTCACAGCATGCGGACGGTTCAAGATTGCATCGATCTGGCCGCGAAGGATCTCACGATCCGCACCTCCATGATGTCGGCCAGGTTTTTGGTAGGAAGCCCGTACCTGTTCCAGGAGTTCCATCGCCGGTATTTCCGGGAGGTGGTCGGCCGTGGAACGGGGCAGTTTATCGAACAAAAAGTAGAAGAGCGGCGCCGTGAATATGAAAAGTTCGGAGAGACGGTCTATCTGCTGGAGCCGAACGTCAAGAAAAGCCAAGGAGGGCTGCGGGACTTCCATCTACTCCGGTGGGCCGGCATGGCCCGGTTCCAGGCCGCAACGCTGCAGGACTTGGCGGATCGCAGCCTCCTCTCCAGACAGGATTTTCTCTCGCTGACGGAGGCCCGGGAGTTTCTGTGGCGCGTCCGAGCGTTTTTGCACTTCGAAGCCGGGATGGCACAGGAGATTCTGTCGTTCGACGAACAAGTCCGGCTGGCTTCCCTGTACGGATTCCAGGATCGTCCTCACCTCCTGGGGGTAGAGCAGTTCATGCAGCAGTATTACCGGCATACGATGGGACTTCACGAGACCTTGGTTAGGTTTGTGGATCGTTGCCGCGCCGTGCCTGTGAGGCGCCGATCGACTCGCGTCCTGCCGGTGGACGGCTATTTCGTGGTGACCGGCCGGCGCCTGACTGTTCCCTCTGAGCTGCGGGCGCGGGTTTTGGATAGTCCGGACTTGCTCCTCCGGCTGTTCGAGATGGCGAGGGCCCGACGCCTCAAGATCGACACCGACTTGCTGGACGAAATCCACAGCCACATAGATAGCGTGCCCAACGAGGCCTTCCAGACCCCTCAGGTCAGCCGGCTCTTTCTGAAGATCCTCGCCGGACCAGGAGCGGTGGCCGCCACGCTTGAGGCAATGCATCGCGCCCATCTGCTGGAGAAGCTCATCCCGGACTTTGCCACGGTCCGAGGCCTGATGCAGTTCAACCAGTATCACAAGTACACGGAGGATCAACATACTCTGCTGGCGGTGGCCAAGGCCGAAGCGCTCGCCCAGGAGCCTGGTGCCATCAGGGAAGTCTGCCAAGAGATCAGGCGGAAGGACCTCCTGCACCTAGCAATACTGTTGCATGATCTGGGGAAGGGGCGGAAAGAAGATCACAGCGAAGTGGGCAAGGTGATCGCGGAAGAGACGGCGGCGCGGCTGGGGTGTGACGAGCTAGAGACGAGGACGCTGGTCTTTCTCGTGCACCGGCACCTGCTGATGGCTGACACGGCCTTCCAGCGCGATCCTTACGACGAGAAGGTCCTCTTTCCCTTTGCCAGGGCGGTGGCGACGCCGGAGGTCCTCCGCAAGCTGTTGGTTCTGACCGCAGCCGATATTGCGGCGGTGGGGCCTGGCGTCCTGACCAAGTGGAAGGAGTCCTTGCTCATCGAACTCTATCTGTGCACGCTGCCGGAGGTGTTGGGTGAGCGGGATGAGACGGCTGGTCCGGAACGCCTCAAGCAACTGGCGGGCGAGGTGGCGCGCGAGTGCACGAACCTAGCGGCAGGGGAGCTCGACTGGATCGAGTCGCAACTGGGCCAATTTTCCTTGCGCTATCTGTATGGGACGTCTCCGAAGCGGATCGCAGCTCATCTGGGGGCGGTCGGAAGGTTGCAGGCAGGGGAGGCGCTGGTCGAGGAGAGCTTCAACGAAGAACTGGGTACGTGCGAATACACGGTGATTACCCATGATAATCTCACCCCAGGCATCTTTTCAAAAATTGCCGGCGTGATGACGGCCCAGGGGCTTCAGATTCTGGACGCCCAGATCGTCACCCGGGATGACGGGGTCGTGGTGGACACCTTCCAGGTGTCCGATCCGGATTATGCCGGTGTTCCCCCGGTCGAGCGTCGGGCTTCCATCGCCGCGACTATCGTCCGGGTGCTGAAGGGCGAGGAGGAGGTCGAGCGGTTGATGAGACGTAACACCCGCCTGTTCGCCGTTCGCCGGCTGCCCACCACCCGCCAGGAGACTGAGGTGCAGATCGATAACGAGACATGTGACCGGTCCACGATCATTGATGTATTTGCTGACGATACGCAAGGATTGTTGTATGCCATCGCTCGCAGCATCCTTCATCTCGACCTGTCGGTCCATGCGGCCCGGATCTCGCTTAGGCACGAGCTCGATCAGGTGGCTGACGTGATCTACGTGACAGACCAGCACGGAGCCAAGATCAAGGACCACGCTCGCCTGGGGGCCATCCGCGCGACCATCAAGCAGGATATCGATCTATTCATGGACCAGCAGGTTGCTGGGTCGGAGGGCGTATCAACAGGATCACGAGCATAAATCGAACCTGAAAGGAGCTCGGAATGAATCCCCGCGAGGTATTGGAGTTTGCGAAGAAGAATAAAGTCCAGATCGTGGACTTGAAGTTTGTGGACCTGCTCGGCACCTGGCAGCACTTCTCGATTCCTGTGGAAGAACTGAATGAAGGGCTATTCAAGGACGGATCCGGGTTGGACGGTTCGTCGATCCGGGGCTGGAAGGCGATCAACGACAGCGATCTGCTGATGATCCCCGATCCAGCCGGGGCCTGTCTCGATCCGTTCTGTGCGGTCCCGACAATGAGCCTCATCGGCAACGTCGTCGATCCGATTACGCGCGAGCCCTATGATCGTGATCCGCGGTTTGTGGCGCAGAAGGCGGAAAAATATCTCCAGAGCACGAAGATCGGCGATATCTCCTACTGGGGGCCGGAGGCGGAGTTCTTCATCTTCGATCAGGTCCGGT
>JBKJZK010000088.1:0-4736 GCA_046715215.1 Nitrospiraceae bacterium | reverse complement strand
GTGTCCAAGAGGGCCCCCTCAAGATCGACATCGACGCGACCTGGGCGGCGCACCAGCGCTTCCACGACACCTGGGAGACACGCCTGTCCAACGAAGTCGCTGCCATGCAGGCAGCATCACCCGCGCTGATTATCGCCGACACACCCTACCTCGCCATCGAGGCCGGTTCCCGCGCACAGATACCGACCGCCGCCTTGGCGAGCTTTACCTGGGATCTCGTGCTCAAGGAGTACTGCCACGCATCAGACCATTCACATCAGCAGTTGATTCAGTGCATCCGTGATTCCTATGCGAAAGCCGACAGGGCCCTTCGCATCACCCCTGCTCCCAACATCGATACCTTCTCCAACATTATCGATATTAGCCCGATAGCCAACCCCACCTCCCCTGAACGAGACCGACTTGCCTCAGCCCTCGCCCTGGTGCCCAACGAACGGACCGTCTTGGTGGGATTCGGCGGTATTCCTTTGACGTCCCTCCCGCTTGAACAAATGGAGCAGCTGCGCCACTTTCGCTTCCTCTTCGACGGCCCAGTCCCACCGGGATATTCCCGCATTCATTCCACAAAGACGCTCCCATTCCCTTTTAAGACCCTGCTTGCCTCTGTCGATGTCATCATGACCAAACCTGGTTACGCCACCATTGTTGAGGCGGTCGCGCTTCAACAGCCAGTCGTGTACGTCCGCCGATACAATTTTGCCGATGAGCCGATGCTGGTCGACTATCTGCATCGCTACGGACGCGGCGTCGAATTGTCGATCGATGACTTCATGCGAGGCTGCTGGGAGCCAACCTTACTGCAAGCCTTGACCTCACCGGTGCCTTCGTTACCGCCGCCACCTCCAACCGGTGCCGTGGAGGCTGCCGAAGTGATCGTTCGATCCTGTCAGGTCTAACCCGTATTACTGAACGTTTCTATTGCAATTGCGGATCCCCGGCTCTTGGCGTGAAGCGTCCCTTGTCTCGCGAAGGCTTGAGGCCCGAGGACGGACCCTCCAACCTCGAACCTCCACCCTCCAACGCCCCGCTTCACAAGGAACGCGGGTTAGACGCGGCAGAAATCTGTCCATGCCTCCACGACTTGAAACACAGATCCTTTTGCCCGTTCTGTCCGTAGGGTGCTATAGTCGTGACGGACATAAGGATGCCGGCTTTCCCTCACAACTCGCTCGCATGATGGACAAACCCTCACAACACGCCACCTCCATGATCGATCCAACTTTGCTGGCCCGCGTGGTCAAGGGCGATCAGCAGGCGTTCAGCCAGCTCTATGACTATTCGAGCACGCTCTTGTTTACGTTGGCAGTCAGGATCTTGGGGAATCACGAGGAAGCAGCGGAGCTCTTGCAGGATGTTTATTTGGAAGTCTGGCGGAAGTTCTCCCGCTATGACGTCGGGCGTGGAACCCCGGTCGCATGGTTGGTCACCCTCACCAAGAGTCGGGCCATCGACCGGCTACGGGCCAGGGCCGCACAAGGCTATCGGGCCACGAACTCGCTGGAAGTCGGAACCGCTGCGCAGGAGGCCGACCCTGGTCCGAGCCCGTTTGAGACGCAGGCCGATCAAGAATTGCGTATTGCGGTCGGGGCAACTGTGGCTGGATTGCCCCAGGCGCAGCAACAAGCGCTTGAACTCGCATACTACGAAGGACTCTCCCATGCCGAGATCGCCGAGCGGCTGAACCAGCCGCTCGGGACCGTCAAGACACGGATCAAACTTGGAATCTCCAAACTCCGAGATGGGCTCCAACAGTGGTGGAACCATGGTGAGCTCCAATGACGCATGAAGCACTCGAAGAATCGGTTCCCTTGTATGCTGCAGGCGCCCTGGACCGGATCGAGCGACAGGCGCTGGAAGCCCACTTACTCTCCGGCTGCGCCTCCTGTCACAGTGCACTGAAGGACTATCAGTCCGCCGCCGCGCTCCTCCCGCTCAGCCTCAGTCCGATAAGGCCTCCGCGCTCCCTCAAAGCCACGATCATGGCCGGACGAAACCCCGAACCCATTCCAGCGGAAACGGCACCGATCGAACCGGCCCGGCCAAGTCTGGAACCGGGCGAATGGATAAACCACCTCTATCCTCCCGTTGCCCCTGCCCGATCGCTGTCACTACCCTGGGCCCTTGGCTTGGCCACGCTCCTGATTATGAGTGTCGGTGGATATTTCGTGTGGAACGTGTCGACACAACGTTCCATCGACACATCGAACATTCAGCAGCTCGAGGCATCGCTCCAGGAAAAGTCGACGAAGCTTGCCGACGTGCATCGTGAGGTCGGCGACCAAGCCAAAGCCCTCGCCGAATTACGCAGCGAAATACAGCAACGCATGAACGAAGCAGTGGAAGCCAAGGAACAGCTGGCCCAGCGTGAGGCTGAACTGGAAGAAACGCGCGTTCAATTAAGCCAGCGAGGCAGCGCTCGTACCGTCGAGGCTCCGCAGGACGAATTAGCCACACTCCTTCGAATTCCCAACGTCAAGGCTGTCTCCCTCACCGGATCCGAGCTGGCGAAACGGGCCGCGGGATTCCTGCTGTACGATTCTCGAACCCAAAAATTCTGGCTCTACTCCGTAAACCTGCCGGAATGTCCCGCTGGCACAACCTATCAACTGTGGGCCATTCACGACAAACCCATGAGCATCGGGACCTTTCAGTTGGATACCGGAGAAACTGCTCACCTACTGGTCAAAAAGGTGGTTGGCTTCACGAATGCGAAAACCTTTGCCGTCAGCCTTGAGCCCTCAGGCGGCCGCCCACAACCAACCGGACCGATGTATCTCTTGAGCCGATCCTAGCAGGATGCTCAAAAAGCCCGCCAGCAGCGTTCTCACATCGCTCAGACCGTCAACGTACCCTGAAGGTACGCCTTTCGGCCCTTCTCGCTGCGGCCTTGCTCGGGACAAGGCGCGTCCCAGGGCAAAGAGTCTGTCTTGGCAGACTCGGGGCGGAAGGGTGAAATAGCCGCCAGGGCTGGGCGGGTGAGAAGTCTGGCCATTTTGAGCATCCTGCGGGGGCATTCTGCTCTTGTCCCACACGTGCAGGCTAGCGGAGCTTTCGCGTGTCAAAATAGTTCTTCCGCATCCTCATCGACCCATTGGAACGGTCCTTGTTCCCCCGTTAAGGTAGTGGAAATCGCTAGAAGATCCTTTTCCTCCTTCCGGAACACACCGACAACAAGATGATGGGAAGGAGACTAAGCCCCTGCCTAGTTGGAAGCCTTTTGGCATGATGCAGTGACTTGTCAATGGGACAAAACTAGAAAATGTTAATGGAAAAATTACAGCCTAATCTCTATTCTGCTGATGTATAAAGCAGTGAAGGTTCTTAGTTTCACGACGGGAGCGTCATAGCGGCCTCCCTGCAGAATGAGAGGGCTCGGGAGACCCGTGATGCTGACGTGTCCAAACAGAACTATACCCGTGCGCTGCGCGCTGGTCCTTCTCGCCTCCTTCGCTGCCTATTTATGTCCGGAAGACGCGCTCGCCGTTCGCCCCTTCGTCACGGATGATGCCCGTATTGTCTATAAGGGGCAAGTTTTGACTGAAACGTACGGTGGCATGACGATGGTAAAGGGAGACAAGCCAGCTTTCGAGGCGCGCACATTAGAAGGCCTAGGTATCACCGACCGCTTCGAATTGACTGCGGGCGGATTCGGTTTCACCTATCAGGATAATCAAGCCCGTCCGCTCGACATGCTGATTCAGCCGAAGTATGTCGTGCATAGTTCCCTTGGCGCGATTCCCTCCCTTTCCGTTGCAGCGGCTTCTTTGTTTCCCCTCAGTGGCAATCGCCCGCATTGGGATGGCTACGCCATGGCTCACGTCAGCTGGTTTCTGTTTACACCGGATGCCGACAATGACCCCTATGACAATAATCTGGCCATTCATCTCAATCTCGGCGCGAAATCACGGTATGATGCAGGCTCGGCGACGTACCGCAGTAAGCTCTATTGGGCAGCGGGTTTTGAAGTGATTACGCCTGTGACACGGGAGGTACGGTTCTTGGGAGAAATATTCAACGGTGACCCGTTTTCTTTCGAAGAAAAGTTTCCCGCTTTTCAAACCGGCTTTCGTTGGTACAAGAGTCCCATGGTCCAGATAGACCTAGTCTTTCGGGGTCTACGGAACGGCTCACTGGAAACGCAAGCCCCGACGGGTGCGGAATTTTCTCCTGGCTGGAACTATACGATTCAGGCAGGCCTACGCATGTTATTCGATGTCTTCAGATAATCATCCTGAGTTTCGAAGCGACATAAATTCAAATGGACGACGTCAGCGAGCACGACCAGCACATCTCTTTCTGTCATAGCGCGCCTCTTCTTTCTCGCCGAACCACCTGCTAGGATGCCCGCGCTGAGTTGAGGAGATAATGGTGTTGGAAGACGAGCGCGCACAGGATCTCATCTTTATGCGAGCGGCCCTGGAAGAAGCAGCCAAGGCGCCAGCTGTCGGCGAAGTGCCGATTGCCGCCGTGATCGTTCAAGACGGCCGAGTTTTGGCGCAGGCGCATAATTATCGAGAACTCTGGCAGGATCCGACAGCCCATGCGGAGGTCATTGCAATCCGTGCCGCAGCAACAGCATTGGGCACATGGCGATTGACCGACACGACCCTCTACGTGACCATCGAGCCCTGCTCGATGTGTATCGGTGCTATTATCTTAGCGAGGATGTCCCGGGTCGTCTTTGGGGCATGGGATCAGAAAGCCGGCGCCTGTGGATCGCTGTTCGACCTGCCATC
>JBKJZK010000087.1:0-5771 GCA_046715215.1 Nitrospiraceae bacterium | reverse complement strand
TATTGAGGGCGTTCCCGGTCCCGTTGATGGCTGCCGCGCCGGTCAATGTCAGATTCTCGACATTGGCGGGCAAGGTGTAGCTGACCGAAGCATTGACCAGATCGTTACCGCCACCGAGGTTCTCGATGATGACGTCGGTCGAGGCGATCACGGTGTAGATGTCGTCGCTGATGCCATAGCTGTAGACATTGAAGCCGGTATCGTTGTCCGCAATGGTGATCGTTGCGAAGGTATTCGCAAGGCTTGCATTGACGGCGCCGCTCAAATTGAAGCGAAAAGTTTCCAATGGCTCAACTGAGGCATTTTCGGTCAACTCCACCCGCACCACCTTGGTGGTCTCACCCACCGCAAAGTTTAGGATGCCGCTGACCTGCCTATAGTCGCCGCCGGCCCCGGCCGACGCCGTGTCGTTTCCCGTGATGTAATTCACCGACACCGCACTCTGGCCCGGCGCGCTCAAA
This sequence comes from Nitrospiraceae bacterium, assembly GCA_046715215.1. Taxonomy (GTDB): domain Bacteria; phylum Nitrospirota; class Nitrospiria; order Nitrospirales; family Nitrospiraceae; genus Palsa-1315. The sequence continues at coordinate 5,310 of JBKJZK010000087.1, read as the reverse complement.
CTCACCACAATGTCCACGTAGCCGTCGGCTTCGCTCACGACCATGTCCGCCACGCTGAGGCTCGGCGGCCCCACGCCCCACGGTCTTGTAGATGAACTCGCCCGCCTCCGTCTTGCAGAGATGATCGAAATACTGTTCGGAAGGCATACCCGGCTTATAGCCACTGTCTTCCGGCACCGGATTCGGAATCTGGATGGAGTGGGCGAAGCGCCCTTCTTCGGTCGCCAGTGGATCGGCAGGCTTGAGCTTCAATCGATCGCACGAACGGTCGTTCGGTTTCAGCTTCGCCTTGGCGCAATTCTCGGCGAACTCTTTCATCATTCGCTCAAAATGCTGACCTGGCGTTTCGTTCTTTGCTGAAAGACCCGCCGCACAGCCGGCAATCAGTAGTCCCCCTAAGCCCAGGACCAGCAGCCCGCGTGTCCAACCTGATGCTCTCATGTCAGTCTGTCTCCTTTGTGGCTTGCTGCGCCGAAAATGGAAGTATTTCGGTATCAAAACATAGCAAAGCGGTGGGCACTGTAGCGAGGTGTCTTCACCAAGTCAAGGTTAAGGTCACGGTGTCAGAAACCATTGTTCACCAGTTCCTTCTTCGACAGTCCTCGCCCGCGCAATGTCGCACCCAGGTTCCACTGCGCGACCATCCGCGAGCCCTGCGCGTACCGGATTCCGCCCCACATACCGACAGACTGTCAGCAAATGCTCGCTGGTTTCGACCGGAAAGGACTCGAAGCGTCCTTGGTACACATGCCCTTCTCCCACCGTGTGCCGATACTGGTGCCAGCGCTGTGTATGCGTGAGGGTGAGCCAGTTCATGAATCGGGAAAGATCCCCGTCCTCTTGTGGCCAGACGACGAGATGCCAGGGATTATCGGGTAGGGGCACCTCAACACATCAAATTACGCTGGAAAACATGGAGGGAAGGGCGAGATCTGAAAACCCTGAAGCCTCAGAGACTCTGTCGGGCGACTTTGTTGGGAGGCGCGGGGGCAGATAAAGGGAACCTCTCTCTATCCCCCATACAGGTGCAGGTTATACCTAGTTAGTATAATAGACACTGTGAGCCGAGCGGGTATATTGGTGATGTCGTTCACACTAGCTTTGGAGGTTCCATGACCGTTCGCTTTGGAAAGTGGTTTATGTTCGCGTGCTCAACACGCGGTGTATTCCTCAAGGTACCAGGCATGGGCCAGATGTGGGTTGGGAGAGATGAAGTGGCCTGGAAGAGGGTGCCCCCACGATAGTAACCGCGAATCGGCCCACAACCCTTTCCTCGCCGCTTGTGCTTCCTTCTCCAACCCGTCCAGCACCGTATCCCCCGGGCGCATATTTCCGATACCACAAGCACCAGCCGGCCTTGACCAGCGTGTGACTGACGTTAGTGCCATCGGGCAGCAGGCTGGCATTTACGTCTCCAAGGGGAATTCGAGCTGATCTCCACAGAGTCGATGAAGCTCATGGTTCTGAGGAGACACAGAAAGGAATTCAACCCCGGCCCAATCGCCTTCGACCCAATTCACTTTCGCCAGATCAATTTGAACCGCCGCCGTCCGGTCATTCGGGTACACGATGAGCGTAATGTACTGCCCGCGCCTCAGGCGTTTCGTAAGCCGCAGCCCGCACCCTCCAGGGGAAATATTCGTTACCTCTCCTCTGGCAAGGCCTAGTTTGTCCTCCACGATCGCACGGAGTCCCACCACCTTCCGAGCATCCCTGCGTGGGTCTATCTCGTGAAGCTGGCAATCCTGTTCTGAAAGAACCGGCAATGTAACCTTCATGGCGGAGTCCTCCTTCACTTGTGCACTGTAAACACAAGCTGAGCAATCCTCGTGCCCAGAAATACCGCCAGCAACATTCGAAAGGTCGTGAATTCTGAGTGGAGACAATCAGTCTGAGCGCCCAGGTTGTATTAAAACCCATACGGAGGGGAAGGATACGAACAGCCGTGAACCTAGGAGGTTGGTTTCCAACACCTGGTCAGCGCGAGAAACTCGCGGAGAACCCGACTGTTTCGCCGTTCGATCCACTCATGCGAGCGGCTTATAGCCGGTCTGGACTCGACGATTCGCCTACGCAGTCGGTCCCGCAAAACTCCGGACAAGTTGCTGTTGCCTTTTTTGTCGCAGCATGCGGGCTATTTCCCCCGGATGATCTTGGTGGCCATCGCTTTAAACACCAATTTCTGTCCATCCGTGTTCTTGATGTTGTCTAATGACACATCGATGGTTGCGTGGACGACCACTCGCTCGCCTTCACCGACCAACACGGGAGTTTCGTTCGCCTGACACCGGATCAGGTAGAGTACGTCGAGCGAACCGGTGTCATCTTCCAGAATAAACCCTTGGCCACAGAGCGATCGCCCGAAGCTGTCCTGCCCTTGATAGGCAATTGCGATTTTCGCTCTGCCTTGGAGAATCACGGCACGGCGGTTATTCGCCATAGGATTAATGGTAATCGAGCTGATGGGGATAGCCTCATCTGCTGGTGCGGCGAGCACCAATGCTGCCCATACCCACCCACAGCCCAAGAGCCCCCACACCAGCCTTCCTCTCCATCGAATCGCTGTTCTCGGTGTGGCACCAACTCTCATGGCACATTCCTTCTGTGCTGTCCCTGATATTGCCTAACCCGCATTATTCATGACGGTTCGTCGCGAAATCGCGCATTCGTTGCGCGAGACAGGCGCGCGGATGCGCAGCGGGATCGATGGGCTTTAGGCGCACATTCAACGCGATGGTCTTTCTTTGGCGTCACTCACGCTCGGGCACTCCTTCGCTACGCGAAGGGTGCAAGAAATGGTACAGAAACAGTCAGTACCAGTGTTGTGTACGCCGTCCTAAACTTTTTGGATGCGGAATGTACGTGATCGTTCAGCATCCTGTCAATGCGTATTCTGACGTCTCGAATGAGGGGATAGTAGGGCGTGGGCCGAGCGGTTACTGCCAGCTTGCGGCCAGGATCGTTTGCACCTCTTGCACCGTTAATCGATGGCTTGACCCCACACATCTGTCTCCGAGTGCCCAGCTCACTTCTCGTCTGCACGCTTTCGCGACGAACTATCATGAATAATGAGGGCTATGTCGATGTGCGGCAGACCGCCGTCGCAGTTGACAGTCGGAGGGCTTTGGGACTACACAGCACATATGGCCATTCATCCTCTTGCCGGACGTCCCGCGCCGGCATCGGTCCTCGTCGATGCATCGAAGCTCATCGCGGCCTATTTTTCAGAGAAGCCCGATGCAATGGTTCGTGAGCAGCGAGTGGCCTTTGGCACGTCGGGACATCGGGGTTCTTCCTTCAAGAAAAACTTTAACGAATGGCATATCCTGGCCATCACCCAGGCGATCTGTGAATATCGAGCCAGCCAAGGTACAATCGGACCGCTGTATCTCGGCAGGGATACGCACGCACTCTCGGAACCAGCCTGGGCGAGCGCGCTCGACGTGTTGGCAGCGAACGGCGTCGAGGTGAGGAACGATCAGGATGGTGGGTACACCCCCACTCCGGTCATCTCTCACGCGATCTTGACCTATAATCATGGAAGAACATCGGGGCTCGCCGACGGCATCGTCATCACTCCCTCTCACAATCCGCCGGAGGACGGCGGCATCAAGTACAACCCACCGCACGGTGGGCCCGCAGACACACTCGTAACGAAGTGGATCGAAGACCGGGCCAACGCCCTCATGAAGGTCGATCTCCATGACGTCGCCCGCCTCCCCTATGCCCGTGCCAAACGAGCAGCGACGACCAAACCCCATGATTACCTCGGCAGCTACATCGGTGATCTCGCGCAGATCATCGATATGGACATGATTCGATCAGCCAGGTTGAAGCTCGGCATCGATCCGCTCGGTGGGTCCGGTGTGGCCTACTGGCAGCCGATGGCAGAGCGGTATGGCTTGAACATCGAGATCGTGAATCCTTCCGTCGATCCGACCTTCAGTTTCATGCCGCTCGATTGGGACGGTAAGATTCGTATGGACTGTTCCTCGCCCTATGCCATGGCGAATCTCATCGCGCTGAAAGATCGCTTCGATGTCGCCTTCGGCAACGATGCCGACAACGACCGGCACGGGATCGTCACACGCTCTGCCGGTCTGATGAATCCCAATCACTACCTCGCCGTGGCTATCTTTTACCTTTTTTCCAATCGTCCAGGGTGGAAGCCCGATGCCGAGATCGGTAAGACACTGGTCAGCAGCAGCCTCATCGACCGCGTGGCGGTCAAGCTCAAGCGCAAGCTTGTCGAAGTGCCGGTCGGCTTCAAATGGTTCGTGAATGGATTGCTCGACGGCTCGCTCGGTTTTGGCGGCGAGGAAAGCGCAGGGGCCTCGTTCCTTCGTCGAGATGGATTGGTCTGGACGACTGACAAGGATGGCATCATCATGGATCTTCTGGCCGCGGAAATGATGGCCAAGACCGGCCGTGATCCTGGTGAACTGTACCGAGAACTGACCAACGAACTCGGAGAGCCCGTGTACGAGCGAATCGATGCGGCTGCGACGCCGGCGCAGAAGACCATCTTGTCGAAACTCTCACCAGACCAGGTACAGACCGCACAATTGGCCGGCGACACAATCGTCGCAAAACTGGTGACAGCCCCCGGCAATGGCGCGTCAATCGGTGGATTGAAAGTCGTCACCGAGCAAGGCTGGTTCGCCGCCCGTCCGTCCGGCACCGAGGATGTGTACAAACTCTATGCCGAAAGTTTCCAAGGGAAAGATCATCTCAAGCGGATTCAGGACGAAGCGCAGGCTTTGATCGGCAACGCTCTAGCTACAGCTAAGTAAGAGGAACTGGTCCCTTCCACGCTTGGCATGAGCATCATGAATGTTTGAGATTGGCAGTACAGCGGTCTTGCTGTGGGGGATGCTGTTCGGATCAATCGGGTTTGGATTCTTTCTCTATGGGAAAAGGCAAAAGGCAGTCGTGCCCATTATTACTGGGATCGCGCTCTGTGTCGTTCCCTATTTTATTGCAAACGTGTATGTGCTCGTCCTTGTCGGACTAGCATTGATGGCAATTCCGTACTTTGTACGCGGGTGAAGTCAGCTGAGGATTGTCGGCGATGCTGACTGCCAAGCCTTATGGGATTTCCCAAGACACCGGCAGCACGGAGGGCCTCCTCTCTTCTTACTTCGGCCATCCGCTACTCCGTCAACACGAATGGATTCGATGACCGGCCACCGTTCGGGAGGCGAAAGGGGAATGCTGGATTGTGAATGTTGAATGCTGAATTTTGAATTATCGGAATCGGCAGCAATTGGCTGTGCGAGAGCATCTGATGAATTCCGAACATTCAACATT
>JBKJZK010000086.1:0-3019 GCA_046715215.1 Nitrospiraceae bacterium | reverse complement strand
CTCCGGTAGAAACGGGCGGCTCATGCTCACCGGGTCCTCCAACGTTGTGCAAATTCACCACAGCCTCACTTCCACGCTCGATGATGTCGCGGAACGACGGGCACAGGGGTCCATCGCTGCGTTGTTCGACGTCGATAATACGCTCCTGCCGGGAGAGGCCAGCGAGGTACGATTCTTCGGGTTTTTGTGGCGGCGTGGTCTGGTGGGATGGGGCGAGTTGAGACGGAGTGCGGCCTGGCTGGCGGGACACGTTCCCCCCTTCTCGTTGCACTCGCTCCGAGAGCGAAAAGTGTATCTGACGGGCAAGTGCCCCACAGACATTGAATCGCATGCGCGGGAGTTCTGTCAGGCCCAGATGATCGGCAGGCTGTCCGTGCAGGGTCGCGCAAGGCTGGATGAGCATCGGCAGGCCGGTCACCAGCTGATTCTTGTGACCGGCGCGCCTGATTTTTTGATCGCGCCCCTTGCGGAGTTCTTGGACGTGCCCACGGTCTTCGCGGCGAAACCTGAGCAACGAGATTCCGTCTATACCGGTGCATTGATTCCCCCGTTGCCCTATGGCCTTGGCAAGCGTGAGCTGATCCTCGCCCACGCTCAGGGAATGGGCCTCGATCTGGCCGGCTCCTACGCCTATGGCGACAGCCCCGGCGATCGCGACATTCTTGAACTGGTCGGGCACCCCCTGGTGGTCAACCCGATCCGGGGCATGGCTCGCACGGCGCGCCGCTTCGGTTGGCCTGTCGCGAGATGGAAATAAGCTCAAGTGAATCATTGATCGATTGCCGATTTGTTCATTTCAGAAAAGTGCGTCAATGAAACGATGACTACCTCGTCAATACTTCGGGTCACCGAGATCTTCCATAGCATTCAAGGTGAGTCGAGCTACGCCGGACAGCCTTGTGTGTTTGTACGACTGACCGGATGCCCGCTCCGCTGCACCTGGTGCGATACCGACTATGCCTTTTATGGGGGGCGTGAGTACTCGATCGATGAGGCCCTGGCTACGGTGCACACTTATGGGTGCCGCCTCGTGGAGGTCACGGGAGGGGAACCGCTTGCCCAACCCGAGAGTCTCCCGTTCATGACCAGACTGTGCGATGCCGGCTATACAGTCCTTCTCGAGACCAGCGGCGCCGTCGATATTGCACTGGTCGATCCGCGTGCGCATGTCATCCTGGATGTGAAGTGTCCCGGAAGCGGTATGACAGATCGGATGTACTGGCCGAATCTTTCTCAGTTGGCGGCCAAAGACGAGGCGAAGTTTGTCCTGGCCGACCGAGCCGATTACGACTGGGCCCGTGAGATTCTTGCCCAGTATGACGTAACAAGCCGCTGTTCGGTGCTCTTCAGTCCGGTCTTCGGCTCGCTCGATGTGCGTGAGCTGGCCGAATGGATTCTGACCGATCGTCTGCCGGTCCGTTTTCAATTACAGATGCACAAGTACATATGGGCACCCGATATGCGAGGGGTGTGAGTTGTAGCTACCAGCTCTCAGCCCTCAGTTTGACTGAAGGCTGAGTGCTGATGGCTGACAGCTTGAACAAGGAGATGTGAATGAAGATCATGCAGGTCACGGTACAAATTGGGCCAGCGGAGGCCGCATCCGGAGAGGTGTTGGTACTCACGCACTGTGAAGGAGAGGCATTGGCCAAACAGGATGCGGCACTGCTCGATCGGGCCCTCGGGGGCGCGTTGAGCAAGCTGGTGCAATCCAAGGAATTCGAAGGCAAGGCCAACGAAGTCTTGCTGTATCACACGCAAGGTACGGTGCCTGCGAAGCGGCTGGTGCTGGTCGGTTTGGGCAAGAAGAACGAGGTGACGATTGAGACGATCCGGCAAGCGATGGGCTCAGCCGCGAAGCGCGTCCGTCAGGCGAAAGTCGGGTCCTATACAGTGGCGCTGCCAACCGTGATGCCTGTCGGGATGTCATGGGTCGAGGTGGCGCAAGCGATGGTTGAAGGGGCGATCCTGGGCAGTTATCAGTTCACCGTCTATCGGAGCGAGGCCGCCTCTGGGCAAGACGTCGCGAGGATGAACATTCTCATCCCGAGAAAGGGTCAGTTGCGGCAGGTCACAGAAGGGGTCCGGCGCGGCGTCGCCACGGCAGAGGCCACCGTCTTTGTCCGAGACCTCTGTAATCATCCCTCCAACGTCCTGACCCCCACCAGAGTCGCCAACGAAGCGAAGACCATCGCCAAGGCTGAGAAGATTGCGATCAAAATTCTCGAGCAGAAAGAGATGGAGCGCTTGGGGATGGGCGCACTGCTCGGCGTGGCGCGCGGAAGCCAAGAGCCTCCCAAGTTCATCATCCTTGAATATAATGGAGCCAAGAAAAAAGACGCGCGCCCGGTCGTGCTGGTCGGGAAAACGATCACTTTCGATACTGGCGGGATCTCGCTGAAACCTGCCGAAAATATGGAACACATGAAGGCCGATATGACAGGGGGGGCCGAAGTCCTGGCTTCGATCAGAGCGGCCGCCAGACTCAAGCTCCCACTGCGCCTCATCAGTATCCTGCCCGTGGCGGAAAACATGCCGGGCGGCCGGGCGATGAAGCCGGGTGATATCGTGACGACGCTGTCGGGGAAGACCGTCGAAGTGCAGAACACGGATGCGGAGGGCCGGCTCATCCTGGCCGATGGCCTGGCCTATGCGATGCGCTATAAGCCGGCGGCCTTGATCGACATTGCCACGCTCACGGGGGCCTGTGTAGTGGCGCTCGGCCAATTTGCGATCGGGATGTTCGGGCGTGACCAGGCGCTCAAAGAACAGATCAGGAAATCGGGACAGAAGGCCGGCGAGCGAGTGTGGGAAATGCCCCTGTGGGATGAATATTTTGAACAGCTCAAGAGCGACGTCGCCGACATGCGCAACATCGGCGGGCGTGGCGGCGGCATGATCACCGCGGCGCTCTTTCTGAGCAAGTTCGTGGGGGACTGCCCGTGGGTGCACCTCGATATTGCCAGTACGGATTGGAGCGAGCGGGAACGGGCCTACATTCCGAAGGGTCCCACCGCGA
>JBKJZK010000085.1:0-12830 GCA_046715215.1 Nitrospiraceae bacterium | reverse complement strand
GTCATAGAGATTTACCTTCGTGCACGGACCTTTCGACGGACAGGATGCTTGTCTGGCTGACGGCCACTTGGCGGTCGGCTCCCACGGCCGTGCTTGCTCTGAAACCACGCTGCACAGACCTGCTGCTCGATTGGCCGAATGACCACTTCCCCAATCCGTACTGGCCATACCCCGATGACCCGCCCCCCGATCACCTTCTTGTCATGTTGCATGGCGCCCCAGAGAGACGTAAAGGATGCCGCTGAGACCTGTTCGGACAACCCGGCACGCTGCACCAGACTTCTGATCCGTTCGACAACGTCTCGCCCACACAGGCCCATGTGACAAGCCAAATCCGCTTCTTGCACCAATCCGATCCCAACCGCTTCACCATGGATCAGCCCACGATAGCCTGTGAGTGACTCTAGTGCGTGTCCGATCGTGTGGCCGTAATTGAGAATGCGTCGGCGGTCCGATTCCCGCTCGTCCGCGGCAACCACCTGCGCTTTGATCTCGCAGGATCGCTTGATCGCGTGGATAACCGGCTCTTCGGCGAGTTTCAACAACGCAGGAATCTCCTGCTCCAGAAAGGCGAAAAACTCCTTGTCGGCGATAATGCCGTATTTGATCACTTCAGCTAAACCAGCAATCCATTCGCGGCGTGGCAGGGTGCGCAGCGTGAGGGGGTCGATCAATACCGCGCGCGGCTGGTAAAATGCCCCGATAAGATTCTTTCCCAGCTGATGGTCCACGCCGGTCTTGCCCCCGACACTGGAATCTACTTGAGCCACAAGCGTGGTCGGCACTTGTACGAATGGGATTCCTCGTTGATAGATCGCGGCAGCAAAGCCGGTGACATCACCGATGACTCCGCCGCCGAGGGCCAGCAACAGGGACTGACGTTCAAACTTGTGCCTGGCTAACGCATCGAGAATCTTGGCGATTGTACCGAGTGTCTTTGTTCGCTCTCCCGGCGGCAAGATAATCGGAGTCGGGTCGTATCCCGCCTTGCAAAGCGAGCGGAGAGTCCCTTGAAGGTAACGGCTTGCCACATGCCTATCTGTCACAACTCCGATCTTCGGAGATGTCGCAAGGGCGCTGAGCCTGTCACCCACTGTCGCAAGTAACCCAGGATGAAGGACGATGTCGTAGCTCCGCTCCCCCAAGGTCACCGGTACAATCTGTTCTGCCACACCGACCATGCTCAACGACGGTCTCTCCTGACCCAAACCACTTCGCCTGCGGTGATGCTGAATTGCGATGGCTGACATCGGGGGGATGGTACCACAACGGTTCGGAAACTAGAAGGTTTTCAGATACGCTTCCAAGCCAAAAGATCGCGTATCACAGCCTCACATACCCTCTTTAGACTTCATGAAACTCCCCGCAGCAGTCTTACTCCGTCGAAGTCGCCACTTCGCTACGAAGGCCGGAAACTGTGGATATCACAAACGGATTGTGTCAGAAATACGCAGCGGACTGGAGAGTATGCACTGGAGGATCGAGATGACACACCAATCGCGAAGGCTCGCCACCCTTACGCTTCCCATCAATGAAGAGCTCGAAGGTTCGCTTCTAGCTCTTCACGATACTGGGCGTCAAGAAAATGAGCAGCTCTTGTTTCGCTACAGCCTCGGTCTTCTGCTTGAAGAGCCATCCCAGAACAGGCACGCGAGAGAGATACGGGATACCAACCACGCTGTTGTTCTGCGTATCGATAAAGACCCCGCCGACCACCATGGTCTCGCCGTCGCGGATAATGACCTGGGTAGTGGCTTCACGGCGGTCGATACTTGGACCAGCCGGATTGCTTCGTGCACCGACGGCGTTTCTGGTTGCGCGAACCTTCATCATGATCTGCTTACCGACTTCCTTGGGATCTCGCGAGGTAATCTGAGGAGTCACATTTAGTTCCAAGTTGGCATCCACAAAGGTCGTCTGAGTCCCCTGGAGGGAGGTCGTCTGGAATGGGATCGATTCCCCTTGTGAGATCTTAGCCTCCCGCTTGTCCAACGTTGTGACCTTTGGCGCAGCAATGACTTTACTCAGACCGAGCAACTCACCTGCCGACAACCGCATATCCAACAGCGTTCCATCTGCTTTGCCAATCGTGAATCCGACACCAGGAGTTGACGTCAAGCCACCGACTGTGGCGGGAAGATTTACCAGAAAATTAGATATTTGACCTCCAAATGGTCCGACATTACCCGTCTTGAAGTTCGCCACCCCAGTACCCGCGAGCTGGTTCACATTCTGGATACCCCACTGAACACCCAGCGAACGGGAATAGGTCGTATCAGCCTGCACTATCCTGGCTTCGATTTGGACTTGAGGTACTTCGAGATCGAGCCCATCAACCAGCTGTTTCATTACCCCAATTTTGGTTTCCGTATCCCGGACGATTAAGGCATTGCTCCCCGGACTCATTTGCATCAACCCTCTCGGGCTCAAATACGGACGAAGAGACGTCATGAGTTCCGTCACTTGCAGGTTTCTAATATAAAACACCCGATCGACCAGTTCTTCTGCTCTCACCTTGGCATCCTTGGCCGACGCTTCTTCATTCTGCTGTTTGGCAATGTTCGCCAGTGAATCGATCCAAAGAATATTGCTTTGCCTGATCTTGCCTAACCCGTTCATCTTCAAAATCATATCGAGCGCTTGATCCCAGGGCACACTCACGAGCTTCATCGTGACCTTGCTCTTGACCCCTTCACCGACGACCATGTTAAATCCGCTCACTTCGGCAATGAGGCGCAGCACATTGCTGATGTCGGCCTGCTGGAAATCCAGCGAAATGCGCCGGCCAATATAACGCGTTTCTCCAACAACCAAATCTTCCTTTGGCATGCTTTTCTCACTACCATCTGCCTCGGAGGTCATCTGGACAGGTCGCACATGAAAATTCGTTGAAGACCGCCGAACCGTGGCCATTGTCCGCTGAGCCACCAGAGAGGTGGCACCAGCTTGGACTCGCGGCATGACAGGATTCTTCGACTCGATGGTTTCGCCCACCTCGCCACGGTTAGGGTGTGTATCCGCGTCTATATCCATACCAGCGCCTTCCCGAAGAGTCACAATTAGATCCGCGCCTTGCGGTTCAACCGAGTAGGCCGCCTTACCGGCAAGATCCAATACCACGCGAACTCTATCGGCATGATAACCCAGACGCACTTGCTTCAAAATCTGGTGATTCACAGATATGACTGGCTTGCGCATGGCAGAAGCCACGCCTGGAATGTCGATCATGAGACGTCGCTCATCAAGACGTGTCACCTCGTGGGCCAACCTGCCATCCCCCGAGATGACAACACGGATGCCGTCCGTGCCGTGCTGAACATCGATACCGGTCAGGGTCTGCGCCAGACCTCCCACGATGCTCGATGGCATACCTGAGTCGACATTCGGTATATCAGTTGACGCCCCCATCGACGGCATGGCCATCGGGACACTGAGCGCTCCCACCGCCGAGAGCACGCGAACAAATGCTGTCGTTGTCATGGTCACCTTAGGTGTCATTCTGCGCCTTCTTTCGGGTGAAGGAGCTTGACATACTCCCGCTCCTGTTTACTCCCATACACATCTGTAAACCTTTCCTGCACCACAATACCCTTCTCCGTCACGGCACTCACCACGCCATTATTGGGACCGATTCGCGTTCCTCGACGCACCGTATATCCATTTCCATCCGGCGTCTGAACCATAGCCGTATTGCCGTAGGCCCCCCATACCACAGCGATCAAGTTCATCTCAGTGAGCCCAACGCGCTGGAGCGGAGGTAACGTGGGGTCAATCGGCCCGAGTCCCAACTGTTGCAACACTGGCACGAATGGATCGCGCCGCCCAGAAGGGTCATAGGAATGTGCGCTCACTGGCTCCAACATTGAATCGGGTACAACAGGTTGAGCATTCTCATCGCCAGCTGCCACGGCTGGTGTTGGAGACGGTGTGTGCCTCGGCACATCATTGAGAGAAGGCACATTTAGGGAATCCTGCCGCATTGGGCTAATTTGTCGGACATGAGAACTCATACCTGTCTCAGCAAAGCCCGGGCCAACTGCGACGAGCAGGCAGGCACATCCAATCAGAGTCATTCTTGTAGTCTTCATGGTCAACCGCCAGTTTTCACAGATGGCATTCATCGCTCATGGCCTCGCACACATCCAGGACTCTCTGCCCTATTTCTTCTGAGGAGGCGCCGGAACCACCACGGCCAGCTTGGCTTCCTCTGGTGCCGCATAGGCGACAAGGTCAAACACGGTCTGTGTGACAACCCGTCCCTTCTCAAACTTTGGAGCTCCCATCTTGAGGCCAGACACCGTCACAATCCGAGGCAACGCGTTGATTCGATCGAAAAACAAGGCTGCGGTATGGTAGCCGCCGGAGACCTCTACATTCACCGGCATCCGCACAAAGAGTTTCGATGGATCCTCGCTCTTGGCACTCGGTTTCCACAGTTTAATGTCGAGTCCAAGACGAATCCCCAAGTCTGACACCTGTTTGAGCAACATCACCGCTTCCTCTTCAGGCGGCAATCGTTCTTTCTTTTTCGCGAGCTCAATCTCTAGTTGCTTACTCGCAGCAATGAGTTCATCAAGATGCTTGACTTTAATGGTCAACGTCTGAACTTCGCTGTCGAGCGTGCCGATCGATTGTTGGAGCCCTGCAATCTCCACCGATTTTGGCTCGGCCACATAGTAGTAGAAGCCCACGATAATCCCCGCAAGAACCATCAGAAGAAGCCCTACCTTCTGAATCCATGGGATTGACCGCAAGAGGTCAAGATTAACAGGAGGCAACTTCATGATTCTTACCCTTTGAGACGGAAACCAAGTTTAAACTGATAGATATTGAGTTGGCTCTCTACCGCAGCTCGACTTTCTTGGAGATTGATATTCGCGAAATAGTCGGTACGGCGCAGGTTATTCACGAATTCCACCACGTCATCGTTGGTCGCCGCACGCCCCTCAAGATCGATCTCTTTCCCGGTCACCGCGACTCTCACTAGCCACACCTTTAGCGGTTCCAGACTCTGACTGACATGGTCGAGCACCTTGACAGGGCCAACACGTGACTTTTCCAATTCGTCGATAATACGATTTTTATCTTCCAGCACTTTCTTTCGGCTTTCAAAATCAGAAACCTGCTTCACTTGTTCCTTCAGCTGCGCGACCTGCTTCTCCTTGTCGAGTTTTTGGGTCTGCCGCACGCTTATCTCTTCATCGAGTGACGCCGAATACCACCAGCATCCCACCAGGGTGATACACAACATCCCCACACCCAGCAGCGCCTGTGCTCTGACATCATACTGAGGCTTCGCCTTCTGCCCCTTGGGCCCTGGCAATAAGTTAATTCGAATCATCGATCCCCTACCGATCTAAGGGCCAATCCAACCCCCACGGCAGCCAACGGAGCCAACTCGGCTAACGTATGCTGATCAAAATCGCTCCCTGAGGTATCGATCTCCCCGAACGGATTAGCCACCTCGACAACAGCTTGCATTCGGTCTCTCAGCTGCGCGACCAGCCCCGCGACCTGAGCGCCCCCTCCGCACAAGAGAACCTGCTGAACGTCCGCATCCGACATAGTTGACTTGAAATAGTCGATGGTCCGCGCAATTTCCGACGCAACCTCGGCATTCACACTGTCGACGACCGTGGTCACCGCGGCCTGATTGCCCCCTGCCGAGCGATCGCCTTTTTTCGTTCCCTCTGCCTCTTCGTAGGACATGCCCATTTCTCGCTGAATGGCTTCCGTATAGCGATTCCCCCCGATGGGAATATCACGTGTGAACAGCGAGATCCCGCCTCGAACAATATTGATATTCATGACACTGGCGCCAATATTGATTAGCGCGGTCGTATCCTCCTGCGAGAGAGGATAGTTGATCGCAAACATGTTTTCGATCGCAAAGGCATCCACGTCCATGACGATCGGAGACAACCCCGCCCCCTTGACGAGTTCAGTCAGCTCATTAATCTTGTCTTTCTTGGCCGCGACCAGAATGATCGACATCTCTCCCTGAGTATCGCCCGCGGCCTCGGAAGAGGGCAACACACTGAAATCGATGTTCACCTCATTAATATCGAAGGGGATATACTGCTCCGCGGCAAGCCTCACCTGCCCCTCCAACTCATCATCAGGCATCGGCGGCAGGCTGATCTTTTTAATGATGACCGCATGGCCAGAAATCGACACGGCGACTTGCCTCACCTTGATGTTCGTTTCCTCAAACAGTTCCTTAATTGCCGACACCACCCGCCCCTCATCCATCACCGTACCATCGACGATGACTTCCGGCTCGAGTGGTTTGAAGCCAAACTTCTGGAGAATGTACCGGCCTCGGTTTTCCTTCAACTGGACGAGCTTGATACCACTCGACCCGATATCCAACCCAACGAGCTGTCGCTTCGGGGTGAACATCGAGAACAGGTCGGCTTCGGCGAGACTCTTGAATGAACTCAACATAATACGTGCCTCTGACTGTACATGACTATCCACGCAGGACAAATCTTTATGTGAATTTCGCGCAGACCGTCAATCATAACCATACCCCGCAAACTTCTACGCCCCAAAGAAAAAATTGTATCGAGACCATTCTGTCTGTTCACCTGCATCCTGCCCCCCGCTCCGCATTCCCCTTATGAATGAGGAGCCGTTTGGTTCTGAATCACGTCCGACACACGTCTGAACGGTGCGTCTACACTGCGGATTTGGCTTCATGCACGTGTTAAGTATAATCAATATGCTCTACCTGTCAAGCAAATCGCTTTCCGTGCACACGCATAAGAAACGAGGACAAGCCCGCATCATTTATGACGGTTCGTCCCGAAATCGTGCCATCAGGCCAGGCGAGAGGCAAGGGGCCAGAGGCTAGAGGTGATCAGAAGGAATGTCTTCCCTCTCGCCTCGTGCCCCTCGCCTGAATATCGGCGATCGCAGCAGAAACGCACCGAATAATGCGGGCTAGGGTGGTAGGAGGACGAGCCTAACAGCACCGTGGATTATTGCCTGTTGAGATCGCGATGAGCGACGGTCCCTTGGTATCCAAATGCTAGAAAACTTTCTTGGAGTCGGCCGGCAATCGCCACAGACCGATGACGTCCGCCGGTGCAGCCAATCCCAACATTCACATAGCTGCGGCGTTCTCGCTCGAAGAGAGGAATGAGGAATTTGAAGAGGCCTTCCAACTGCCCAATGAACGCGACGGCGTCCGGATCGGTCAGCACATAGTTCCGCACCCGTGGGTCTTCCCCGGTCAATGGTTTGAGGTCGGGAACGAAGAACGGGTTCCGCAAGAACCGGACATCGAACAGGAGGTCAATGTCGTACGGCACGCCGAACTTGTAGCCGAATGTTACCAGGGAGATGGTCAACCGGCTAAGCACGCCCTCCTGTCTGAACTGCCGGCTCAACAACTCTCGCAACTCATGCACCGTCAAATCGGAAGTATCAATAATACGGTCGGCGTGGCGCCGCAGATCGGCGAGACGCTCCTTTTCAAACCGCACCCCCTCCAATACCGGGAGTTGGGGCAGGAGCGGATGGGGCCGCCGAGACTCCGAGAATCGGCGGACCAGCACCTCCCCGCGAGCTTCCAAGAATATCAACTCAACCGAATGACCAAGAGCCTTAACCCGCTCAAGAATCCCCACGAGATCGGAAAAGAACACGCGCTCCCTGACATCGATGCCGAGCGCAACATTTTTAATCTCGCCCCCCCGCTGATGACACAACTCGACAAAGGTCGGCAGAAGGGCCGGCGGCAAATTATCGATGCAGAAATACCCGACATCTTCAAAGCACTTGAGAGCATGCGATTTTCCTGAGCCAGAAAGACCGCTGATCACGACCAACTTGAGTGCAGCCATGCCTGCTTACCCCTTACGGGTCAATCAGGACCACTCGATCACAATCGACACGCTGTAGAATCTGTAATTTCCCTGATGACAGGGCGGTGAACACCACCAGCGAACCAGGCAGAGGGTCTAGCCGGCGTTTCGCGTCCTCCAGGGTCAGAACCACCCTGGCTGGACGGATGACTTCAATCTCTTCCTCTTCTTTACGAATAACCGGGCGTAGAACTTTGCGAACTGATCTCTTGGTCGGTTCTTTATGATCAGTCTGGCGTTCTTTGTGTTTTCGTATCTGGACGCCCAAGCGGTCCACTAACTGGTCGATCGTCGCGTACATTTCCCGCGTCGAACCTTTTGCCTGAATCCGTCGCCCTTGCATCGTGCAGACGACCTCCGCACAATGCTGAAGCTTGCTCACACCCAGGATCACTTCCAGATGGCCAAGTTTCACTTCATATCGCGAGAGCCGCTCAAACCGACTTTCAATATGTTGTCTGAGCGCCGGCGTCACGACGAGATGTCGTCCTGTAATTTTCATAGACATTCATCCTTTCAAGCTGAATAACCTCGATCGTACCTCTGCCACTCGACTATGCTTGTTGGTTCTGAGCACCCCTGACATCATGGGAAACACCGGATAAGAGATGCGTACGCGCGCAGCTGGACCGGGATGCTCTCACAGGCTGCGGAAAAACTATTGTGGTGCGGTGGAGTTTCACTGGTCTGCACGTCTGGGATAACAGGAGCACACATCGCAGGATGCTCAAAAAGGCTGCCCAGCAAGGCCGCAGCGAGCGAGATGAGATAGGCTGAGGGCAAGGTTAAGGTTGAGCAAAGTTCAGACGTTTTGTTCTCAGCATCAACCTGAGCCTTAACCTTTCATTACTGCTGGCAGACTTGTTCAGCATCCTGCTAAAAGAACCGCTTACGCTGAGTAGCAGAGAGAATATGTTCTTCCGCTCGATACTTGGCCACAGTCCGTCGCGCGATCACAACCTGCTGCGTGAGCAGCCGCGCCGCGATCTCTTCATCCTTGAGGGGGTGGCTCGCATCTTCCTCCGCCACCATTTTCCGAATCATCTCTCTCACCGTCACGGACGACATCATGTCGGAGGGCTGATCCGCTCGCTGCAGGCCGGCAGTGAAGAAGAATTTTAAATCCAGCATCCCCTGAGGACATTACATATACTTGTTCGCCGTCACACGACTGATTGTCGATTCGTGCATCCCAATATCCTCGGCCACCTGCTTGAGCACCAACGGCTTAAGATGCTGCACGCCCTTTTCAAAGAACTGCTCCTGAAACTTCACGATACTCGAGACCACCTTTACGATCGTCTTGTTCCGCTGTTCGATACTGCGAATGACCCACTGCGCCGCCCGCAGCTTTTCGTCCAGATAGGCCTTCGTCTCCGCCGACCCGTTCTCACCTGCTCCCATTAATTGCTTATAGTACGGGCTGATCCGCATACGGGGCAGTCCATCGTCGTTCAGCAATACCACCCATTCCCCTTCATTCTTGACGACAAACACGTCAGGGACAATTACATAGTTCTGGGTGTTCGCAAACGGTCGTCCCGGCTTCGGCTCAAGCACTTCGATGACCTTGGTCGCCTGAAAGACTTCTTCTACCGTGACATCTAAGACTTTCGCGATCTTCGCATACTGTTTCTTCTCCAAGTCTTTGAGATGGTGCTGAACAATGGCTTCAACAATCGATCCCTTCAAGGCGCCGGGCCGCGCCCCTAGTGATCCCATGGGACTCTTCCCCAAATGTCCGATTTGTAAGAGCAGGCATTCCGCAAGGTCTCGTGCCGCCACGCCAGTCGGATCAAAGCTCTGAATATCCTTCAGGACTGACTCCGCCTCCATCTCGAGGAAGTCGGTCCCGCCGACCATCTCTGCGAGAGATATGCGCAGGTACCCATCATCATCAAGGTTACCGATGATCAACCTCCCGATCCCCTTTTCACGCTCGGATAAACCCGAAAACGACAGCTGCCAGAGGAGATGGTCTTCCAAGGATGTCGCTTTCGCCATGGTTTGTTCATAGGAAGGAAACTCGTCCCGTGAGGACGACTGAGACTCGGATCCGCCGATCCGACGATCGCTCCCAAAGTACTCCTCCCAACCAGCCGCCGAGGCCTCATCCGGCGTATCTCGTTCCTCCGGAGTCGACTCCTCCGCATTCGATGGCTCACTGTCCGCTGATGCCGAAGCATCTTCCGCCTTCTCCTCTGCACTTGTGGCCTCGCTGTCCTCAGCCTCAGTGGGGAGATCCTCCAAGAGCGGGTTTTCCATCAAATGTTGCGTGAGGCTCTGCTGGAGCTCGAGTCGCGACAATTGCAGCAGCTTGATCGCCTGCTGCAATTGGGGAGTCATGATCAGCTTTTGACTCAGTCGAAGGTCGAGCCTGAGCTTCATACGCGCAGATCCTTACGCATCATAGCTTGAACCGTTCACCTAGGTAGACAGCCCGAGCCGTCTCACTCTTGACGATGGATTCGGGAGACCCGGCCTCAAGAATCAACCCTTCGTTGATGATGTAGGCGCGATCCGTGATGGACAGCGTCTCCTGGACATTGTGATCGGTGATCAAAATGCCGATCTCTTTTTCTTTCAATCGAATAATAATTTGTTGGATGTCAGCGACGGCAATCGGGTCGATCCCTGCAAAAGGTTCGTCGAGCAACATGAATGACGGGCTCGTCGCGAGTGCCCTCGTAATTTCCAACCGCCGACGTTCCCCACCCGACAACGCATACGCCATGCTCGTTCGAATATGGGAGAGGTCCAGTTCCTTGAGAAGGGCATCGACCCGGTCGCGACGCTCTGCCCGAGAGTAGTCCAGCATCTCAAGAATTGCCAGAATATTGTCTTCAACCGACAAGCGTCGAAACACAGATGATTCTTGCGGAAGATACCCAATTCCTTTCCGCGCGCGTCTGTACATTGGGAGATCCGTGATCACCTCTTCACCGAGCGAGATCGCCCCTTCATCAGGCTGGCACAGACCAACGATCATGTCGAAAATGGTGGTCTTCCCAGCCCCATTGGGTCCCAGCAAACCCACGACCTCACCGGCGCGGACTTCGATCGAGACACCTTTCACGACCTTGCGCGCGCGAAAACTTTTCACCAGTCCCGTCGCGCGTAAACCCATACCCTCTATTCTGTTCACCGGGGAACCAGTCGACGGCGCATTCCCCTGAACCGCCTCGATCACTTGGTCGCCCCCCCATCCGGCTCGATCCGCACATGCGAGCCTCCTTCCACCACACTCCGATTCTCTGCCAAAAACATCGTGATTTGTTTGCCGCTGACCCTTGTTCCCTTATCCCAGGCCACCGGGTCACCTGTCAGGACGATCCTATCCCCATCGTGGTAGTAGATAGCTTTCTCACAGGTCGCACTCCCTGAATCCTTCTCTATTTTCACTCGTCCGGTCGCCTCAATCCTGTTGACCGAACGATTCGACACAGCCGGCACGGCATCAGGCCCTTTCGAAGGCGCGGCGCCCTTGACGGCCTCATGCCCTTTCTGGTTATCGCTCGCGGGTGGGTCTTGCGTGCGAAACATCACCACCATGCGATCGGAATAGACGACCAATGACCCACGAGTCAGTATAACCGTCCCCTCAAACACCGCTTGGCTGTCCTGACCTTTTACGGTCATCTTCTTGGCCGTAATGGTGGTGCTTACCGCTTGATCAACACCACCATTGGAAAGGGCTGCGTCAGCCGATTCGCTCAATGAAGCCATCCCCAGCGGGAACAAATTAAGAAGCAGGAGCCAAATCCACATGTACGTCCTCAAGTACCTCAAATTCTTCGCGGTCCAAATGTCCCAATAACCCACGCCCCGTCACCTCTAACCCATGCCCAACGATACGGACGGGATCTTGTGTGCGTATCTCTCTTGTCTGATCAGTCCACGCCAGATGGTTGGTATAGATCACGTATCCACTCTCGGTCTGAATCACGAGTGGCTCTGATCGGTTCGCGAGCACAAAGTTCTTCGTCTCCGTATTCAATGTCCCTTCATCTCCGGTCACCGTCAATTCCTTTCCCCGCTGGCCGAATAGTGTGACTGCGACGACTTGGAGCATCGCCCGCCTGTCCCGTTCAAAGAGCCGCGCCTCTTGCGCCTGCACCTGCCATTGAACCGTATCGCCCTTCGTTTGGGTGAACGTAAACTGGGAGATCGTGGCATCAGCTGTGTCCATGGAGCCGGGCGCCGCCGCCGTCGGGGTGGGAACCGTTGTCGAATTGGCCACGAGCAGGTATGCGAGGAAACAGGCCAACACCACACTGAGCGCTAACAAACCTCCCCGTACCCAGCGTTGCCACACTTTATCCCTGCTTCCTTTTACGTAGCATGAAGGAGACTGGCACGATAGTAGCATGCACTCAAAACCAAGTAAACTTATGCCATAACCCCGGCATGGTCTACTCGGTCGAGATGGAGTGAACGAGATGGGAGAACCGTCGAAACGATAACGCGGCGTCGCACCCGCGACTAGATCACGCCGACAGGAGACCGAGCAGGCTGCGTGAAAACTATGTGGGTACGCCAGAACGTCGCTGGTCCGCACGTCTGGGACAAGCCCGGTCTGTCTGGTTTCTCTGGTCTATCTGGTTCATCTGGTTGATTTTGTTTAACCAAACAAGACAAACCAAACAAACCAAATAACGGTCTTTTTATGCTGGTGGACTTTTCCAGCATCCTGCTAGTCGGCAGCGGGACTCGCGGGAGCTGCCACATTAGGTATTTGTTTCTTTACGGGCGCAGTATCCTGCCGCGTGACGAGTTCGATCGCGACAAGCTTCGCGGCATCGCCTATCCGCCGTCTCGTCTTCACCATCCTGGTATAGCCACCGGAACGGGTTTTAAATCGAACCGCCACGTCGCTGAATAATTTTGAGACGACGTCCTTGCTTCGGATAAACGCGAGGGCTTGCCGCCGAGCCGGCAATGTCCCCTCCTTGCCGAGCG
>JBKJZK010000084.1:0-6357 GCA_046715215.1 Nitrospiraceae bacterium | reverse complement strand
CTGCGGCGACAGAGCTGTCCACACCACCGCTCATGCCAAGAAGAACTGTAGGGCGAGCCATAGGGTCGCTATTGTACCGAGGAGACAGGAAAAGGGCTAGCAGGATGCTGAAAAATTCCGCCAGCAGCGTTCTCGCATCGTTCAGACCCTCAATGGGGACCCGGCCTCCTCACCACTCGGCGGCGCGCACAGACTTGGTGCTCCTTATTCGTCGCACCGTGCGCCCCAGAGGGTACGCTTACGGCCCTTCACTCGCTGCGGCCTTGCTGGACAGCCTTTTTGAGCATCCTGCTGGAAGGGCTACTCTCTGTGCTACTGGGCGGATGCAACAAGGCTGGGAGACACGTCCACAGACAGGGCGCGTTTGTCGCTCCAATGATGAGCACCCATGTCACACATGCCATGGAAATGAGAGCCTTCTTCGATTGCAATGACTGGCGTCCGGATATCGCCAACAAGAACGCCGGGCTTAAGGATGTGAATCTTTTCTATCGCAGTGATGGTGCCATTGATCTTGCCGCTATTCATGAGTACTCCAGCTGACACGATGCCCTCGATCATGGCATGCTCTCCGACGATTAACGTTCCGGTTGTATGAATCTCGCCCTCGACGCGGCCGTCAACCCGAACGGTGCCATCAAAACTCACAACGCCCTTGAAGTCCACGCTTTTCCCCAGAAGCGTAAAGTTCTCGCTGTCCTGTTCGGCTTGCTGGCCCCGTTCTTTCATTGCCCACATGATCGCCTCCTAAGACTCTTCCCACACATGCATGGCCCATCGCCACACGAAAAATGTGCAGTATAAATACCTAAATAATAATATCCCCACTAACCATTGACTCGTTTAAGGTCAGGGGGCATGATCATCCCGACGGGATACAGAGAGGCGTCCCGATGGATCTCGCGCACGCCGTGAGCCATTTCGAGTGCACCGTTGAATAGCACGCCATCTTCCATTGAAAGGACTGGCGCCTTGACACTCCCATTCATGACGGCCGGAGCCCGGAGCTTGACGCACTCTGTCGCAACAATCTCCCCGGTGATCTTTCCTTTAGACACAATCGTTCCGGCGGTGATTTTTGCCTGGATGACAGCATCTTCGCCAACCAGCAGCATGCCATCAGTGTGAATTTCTCCGTCGAGATACCCGTCAATTTTCACTGTGCCACTATAGGAGATAGTGCCCTTGAATTCGACTCCCTTCCCCACAAAGGCACTAATGTCCGGAGCCCCCTCGGCAACTGTTGAGTTGGAAGCAATCATAATTACCTCTTCGCCTTCCTGCTCGCTTGAGCTCGTCTCTTCTTTTTTTTCCTGTCCCCACATGAACGCGCCTCCTCGAATTGGTGACTCCACTATTCCAGCGCAGTTGTGATACTGTGGATGGGAGATAGCCGATAAGCAGATATGGTCACGAATACGTAGAAGCAACAAGTATGCCTCTACCTCGTATGACTTCTACGAGTCAGAAATGCAGTGTGGATTAATTCAGAAGCGTCTCAAGAATTCCATCGAGTTCAGGAGGAGAGAAGTAGTGAATGACAATTTTCCCACCACGTCTTCCTTTTTGGATTATGACTTTAGTGCCTAATCGTTTTTGCAATCGCTCTTCAACATCAGACCATGGTGTTCGCCGTAATTCCTTTGTCGATCGCTTCTTTGTGACCGATGAGGACTCTATGAGTTTTTCTGTCTCTCTCACCGATAAGACTTTTGAGACTACAAGCTGGGCGAGTCTAAGCTGTTCATTCTGGCCAGGAAGACCGAGAATTACTTTGGCATGTCCCATAGAGAGCTGATTCGTTTCAATCAGCTGCTGGACCTCTGACGGAAGATTCATAAGGCGTACGACATTGGCAATTGATGATCGCTCACAAGCGACTCGTCGCGCAATTATGTCCTGAGTCAGTCCAAATTCGTTCATCATACGATGGCAGGCTCTGGCCATTTCCATGGGATTGAGATCTGCTCGCTGAAGATTTTCTACCAGCGCCAAGACGACGGATTCTTCGTCTCCGCAATTGCGAATGACGGCTTGAATCGTTTCCATCCCTGCTTCCTTCGCCGCGCGCCACCGCCGTTCACCGGAAATAAGTTCGTATATTCCGTCGCCCTTGCGGCGCACTAAAATTGGTTGCAACAATCCATTTTGCTTCAATGAAGCCATGAGTTCTGCCAGTTCCTGAGGAGAAAACGTTTGTCTCGGCTGATACCGATTCGGCACGATCGCATCGACCCGCAGATGTTGAACCTCCGGCAATTCCGGCATCGGCACGGGCTTGGCGGCAGGTAGCAGTGCGTCGAGTCCTTTACCGAGCGCTTTTTTCTCCATGGCTCATGAACTCCTTGGCTAAAGACAAATAGGCTTGAGACCCTGCCGATGCGACATTATATAACATGGCCGGACGTCCGTAACTTGGAGCCTCGGCAAGTGTCACATTGCGGGGGATCACCGTGTCGTAGACGACCTCTTTGAAATATTCTCGAACTTGCTCAACGACCTGACGCGCCAAGGTATTCCGCGCATCGAACATTGTCAAGACAATCCCTTCCAACTGGAGCTCCGGGTTAAAGGACTGACGAACTCGATCGATGTTTCCAACCAAGCGGCTTAACCCTTCCATGGCGTAGTATTCACATTGAACCGGGACAACAATGCTGCGAGCTGCGACGAGTGCATTCACCGTCAGAATCCCCAATGTAGGAGGACAATCGAGAAAGATAACGTCGAATAATTGATCAACATCTCGCAAGAAATGTCGAAGCAGGTTCTCTCGCTCTTCAATATTCACCAGCTCTATTTCAGCCCCAGACAAGTCAGCATTTGCCGGCAAAAGTGACAAACCGTTCACTTCTGTGACTTGCACAGCATCATGAAATTTCACATAATTAATCAGGCAATTGTACACAGTCGTCTGTAAGGAGCGCGGGTCAACCCCTAGTCCGCTTGTGGCGTTTCCTTGCGGATCCATATCCACAAGTAAGACACGCTTGCCCAGAAGCGCGACACCAGCGGCAAGGTTCACGGCTGTTGTCGTCTTTCCAACGCCACCCTTCTGATTTGCGATTGCTACAATCTTTGCCATATTCGGGTTGGACCAATAACTCTTATGTACTCACCTATAATGTTCCACGTGGAACTTATAGATATACACTTGATATTATTTATTATTTCTCTCAATGACCGTGACAACTCTATTGCCATATCCTTGCGGAAGAATAAGAGCTGTCTCGTTCACAAGATGAAAACCTTCTCCGATTTCCTGTCTTTTAATGGCCCGTGTTCGATACAAGATGACTTTCCCTCTTGAAGTCAGCAACGCAGGAATGTGTTTCCTTATTTCTTCATACCGCAAAGCCCTTATCACAACCATATCAATAACATGGCGGATCGACCGCTTGGCATATTGTTCGATGGTGCTATCAAACGTAGCCACATCCTGAAGCTTTAACAGGCCGACCACTGAGTTAAGAAATGAGCATTTTTTCTGAACTGGCTCCACTAGGGCCAGCCGCATATCAGATCTCACGATTTTAAGAGGGATACCTGGAAAACCTCCCCCCGACCCTACATCGAGCACCATGCCATTTTCTGGAAAGCTTGTCGCGACAAGCGCCGCGAGTGAGTCAACGAAGTGCTTGATGATGATTTCCTTTGGATCAATGATCGCGGTGAGATTGATCGCCTTATTCCACTCAATGAGATGAGCGAGATAGCGCATGAATTGCTCGGCATGGATTTCCCCAATTGCCAGTCCAAGTTCTTTTACAGAACTAATCGTGAATTCACGCAATTCTGACTCATGTTCCACGTGGAACAATTACGTGAATCAGCAGATGAGGTCAAGACATTCCTGCATGGAAAGAAAAAATCTCAGTGTTCGCTTGTCTAGCCCGCGGCATGATCCATGACGGTTCGTCGAGAAAGCGGCAGAGAAGAGGCAGGCACTCGGAGACGTGAAGCCTGAGGCATTACTCGTGCCGTACGTCGAAGGGCTGAACGGCGGACTGCCTGTCGGCGTATCCACGCTTGCAGTAGAAGCTTCATGAATCATGCGGGCTAGGATCAGACCTGCAGAAGGCTGTCTCGTCTGGATTCGCCCTTGTATTTTTCGAGCGCCACAAGGAGAAGCGAAATTGCCGCTGGTGTGACTCCTGAAATTCTCGATGCCTGGCCAATAGAAGCAGGGCGAAATTTTTTTAGCTTCTCTCGGACCTCACGTGAAAAACCAGGAGTGCCATCGTAATTGAAGGCTGGTGGAATCGGTTTTGTTTCGAGACTTTTGAATCGGCCTATCTGCTGAAGCTGGCGTTTGATGTAACCTGAATACTTGACTTGTAGCTCTATTTCACAAGCAGTTTCAATATCTTGCACAGCGTTCACCTCGAGTGCCTCCAAGAGAGTCTTATAGCTCACTCCCTGACGGCGTAAAAGTTGAGCTGCGGTGCAGGGACCAGAGATTTCCTCAATCTGAACCTTAGCTAGGCGTTCACGTACAGCTTCCGTGAGTCTTGGTCGAAGTTCTTCGAGGCGTACGAGCTCAGATTCAATTGCTAGCTGTTTTAATTGGAACCTTGCATAGACCTCGTCGCAGATCAATCCAACCTGCCGTCCAGTATCAGTTAGTCGAAGATCAGCATTTCCATGGCGTAACAGTAGGCGGTATTCTGCCCGTGATGTAAACATGCGATAGGGCTCACGTGCGTCTTTTGTAATGAGATCGTCAATTAATACACCAATATAGGCCTGTGCCCGGTCGAGCACCAATGGCAACTCGCCTCGAAATCTAAGGACTGCATTGATCCCAGCCATCAGACCCTGAGCCGCTGCTTCCTCATATCCAGATGTTCCATTGATCTGTCCCGCGTGGTATAGACCGTCCAGAAGCTTGGTTTCCAGAGTCGGGTGCAATTGCCGTGGAGGGAAATAGTCGTACTCGATCGCATACCCAGGTTTGAGCATGGTGGCTTGTTCTAACCCGGGAATCGTCTTGAGAATCGCGGCCTGCACATCAACCGGTAGGCTGGTGGAGATCCCGTTGGGATAAAATTCACGGCTATCCAGCCCTTCCGGCTCGATAAAGATCTGATGACGTTCTTTGTCTGCGAAGCGTACGACTTTATCTTCGATCGACGGACAGTACCGCGGCCCCACCGACTCAATGATACCGCTGTAGAGCGGTGACCGGTCCAGATTCCGCTGGATCAACTCGTGCGTCGCACGATTGGTGTGGGTCAAATGACAGGGGAGCTGACGGTTTTCAATCCGGTCGGTCCGATACGAAAATGGTGGTGGCGGATCGTCGCCCTGCTGCGGCATCATCACGGAAAAATCGATGGTTGCCCCATCCAAGCGTGGAGGGGTGCCTGTTTTGAGACGGCCCACTTCGAACCCCAGGTCGCGCATACAATCAGACAGGTGCTCAGCGGACGCCTCTCCGGCTCGTCCCGCAGGAAAATGATTCAAACCGATATGGATTAGTCCCTTAAGGAATGTACCTGATGTCAGAATAACGGCCTTCGCCTGTATGTGATCACCACGGTCCGTCACCACGCCTACAATCGCGCCGGCATGCGTCAGTATGCGATCGACCGTTCCCTCGCCGATCGTCAGCCCTGCCTGCAGACTCAACGTTTGTTGCATGGCGTCTCGATACAGCTTCTTGTCGCATTGGACGCGTAGGGCGCGCACCGCCGGGCCTTTACTCGTATTGATGAATCGGAACTGGATGCCGGCTTGATCTGTGTTCCGCGCCATCTCCCCACCCAGCGCATCAATTTCCTTTACCAGATGTCCTTTGGCGATTCCCCCGATCGCCGGGTTGCACGACATCTGGGCGATGCGGTCGCGATCCATCGTGAGTAACAAGGTGTGCGCACCCATGCGCGCCGCAGCCAAGGCGGCCTCGCAGCCGGCATGACCTCCGCCCACTACAATGACATCAACTGCCTGTCCCACGTTCAACCCTTTCCTACTTGCCGATGCAGAATTCTGAAAAGATTCGACCAAGGATCTCGTCCGTCGTAATGGCGCCCGTAATTTCACCGAGCGCGTCGGCTGCGGCCCGCACATCGATCGAGACAAGCTCCCCAGCCATCCCACACTGCACGGACTCCAGAGCCTGGTCCAAGGATTCACCAGCCAGGCGCAACGCGTCACGATGTCGCACGTTCGTCACCGTGACGCTCTCCGTTGCCTCAACCCCCCCGGGTACCAGCTGAGCCCGAAGAGCCGATTTCACCATCTCAACCCCCACACCTGTTTTGGCCGAAATAACATACACCAGATGGCCCGTAAGCGCGGCGTCCGCTTCCACAGTATCGGCAAGATCGGCTTTGTTCAGCAGCACCATATGCT
>JBKJZK010000083.1:0-4682 GCA_046715215.1 Nitrospiraceae bacterium | reverse complement strand
CGCAGCGAGCGAAGAGGCGAGGAGGTACGTACCGCACTTCGTGTGGGCCGTTCGCCCATGTCGTTGCTCTTGGCGAACGGAAGAACTCCTCCAGCGTTTCTGATCTCCGAGGAACTCCTCCTCAACGTTGAGCCTCTGAGCCCGGCGAGAACGCCGCTGGCGGGATTTTTCAGCATCCTGCTAATGATCCGGCGTCTTCGAGCCAGTTCTCGGAGTCACCTCTTCAACACCCCGGATTTCTCCTTGTGACGAATGACAGGTCTCCGAGCCAGATGTCGCACTCCCATTGACATTGGAGACCGCAGGGTCGCCGAGATTGAAAAACCGTCTCGCCGCCTCGATAAAGGCAGCCCCCTCCGAGGAATTCACCTCAGCCTTGAGCGTCACCATCGTGTTGTGAATGAGCTTATTCACGATCGACGCCGCCATCGCCTCGACTAATTCACGCTCCGGCACAGACAGATTCGCCAATCGTCCCAAGGTCTTGTCGAGCTCGGCCTGCTTGATATCATCGACCCGCGCGCGGATAGCCACGATGGTGGGAGTGACCTCCAACGATTGGAGCCATTGCCGCACAATCCCGACTTCATCCATCACCATCCGCTCGGCTTTCTCAGCCTCGTTTAGGCGCTCCCCGCGATTCTGTTCAACCCGCGTCTTCAAATCATCGATGTCGAAGAGCAACCCATTGCCCACATGGCGAACCGCCGGGTCGATATTGCGCGGGACCGAGATGTCGATCAAGAACATCGGACGATTCATCCTTTGCGTGACCGAGTGCTGCACGTCATCCTCGCTCACGAGATAATGCGCGGCACCGGTCGACACCAAGACGATATCGGCGGAAGCCATGTCCTCCCGAAACTCCTCAAAGGCAACCGCGGTGCCGCCAAACCGGTTTGCCAATTCCAGCGCATGGTGCGGATTCCTGGTCGTCACCCGCACATGCCGGACACCGTTGGCAATGAAATGTCTCGCCGCCAACTTGGCCATCTCCCCCGCCCCCACCAACAGCACCGTCTTCTCGCTTAAATCCGAGAAGATCTTCTTGGCCAATTCGACCGCGGCATAGCTGACCGACACCGCCATCTCGGCAATTTTCGTTTCCGTCCGCACGCGCTTGGCGACGGAGATCGCTTTCTTCACGACCTTGTTCAGAATGATGCCGGTCGCCTTGTGTGTGAGCGCAACCTCGAAAGCCTCTTTGATCTGGCCCAGAATCTGCGACTCGCCGACGATCATGGAGTCGAGACTGGAGGCCACACGAAACAAATGGCTGATCGCCCGATCCCCCTCATGCCAATACATATGGGGAGTCAGCTGCTCCGAGGACAGCGAAAGGTGGGCATCGGCCAGGAAATCCTGGATTCGTCCATACCCTGATTCGATCTCATCGACGACGGCATAGACCTCAACACGATTGCACGTCGACAGTAATATCCCTTCCCGCACCCCCTGATACGAACAGAGACGGGTCAAGGCTTCGCCCATCCGGCTTTCAGGGACCGCAAGTTTCTCACGGAGTTCAACCGGGGCGGTCTTGTGGCTCAAACCGACGACGACAATGTGCATATCAAGACACCGGTCCGTGACCCTTGAGGACCACGCCAATGAGGGTCAGAATAACCCCAGCAAATCCGATAATCGTTAGATAGGCCGCTCGTTTGGCTCTCCAGCCCACCGTCAGTCGTCCCATCAGTACGACAAAGTAGAACACCCATGTCACCAACGCCCAGGTTTGCTCGGGATTCCAGTTCAGATACGACCCCCGAGAGAACTCGGCGGAAAGCGCGCCAGTAATGATGCCGAGCGTGAGCAGCTGAAACCCCGTCACGATTGACTGTTGATTCAGATGGTCGAGAAAATCCAGGGCGGGCAGCTTTGAGTAGAGGACATTGAAACGTTTGGACTTGAGAAGTCCATCTTGAATCAGATACATGAGACCAGCCACAAAGGCGATGGCAAACCCCACCGTGCCCAGCATGCTCAGGGTGACGTGGACCCACAACGTTCGAAACACCGGCGTGAGCGTCGGAGCGGTTTCCGGCAATGCCGCAGCAGAGACCAGCGAGAGCAGTGCCAGGGGGACGATGAACGAGCCAAGCACGTGCAGATGATGCCGAAACTCCACAGCGAGAAAGACCAAAATCAGCACCCAGGAAAAAAAGGACAGGGCTTCATGGAATCCTGGCGTCGAGACGTCCGTCACCCCGATCATCCCTGCGCCCAATGCGATCGTGTGTGAGGCAAACCCAGTCGCCGTCATACCCAGGGAAACGTTTGACAGGACTTCAGAAGGCCAGAGCAAATAGGCAAGAAAGGATACGGTGGCCGCAAAATACAGGGTCATCGTCACCACGAAAAACATGGCGGCCATAGAGGGCTATCCTCTCAACTTTTCAAGACAAAAAGACTGACATTACGCAGCGGATTATATCGATGGCGCGAGAGGGGAGTCAACCAAACGATCGTGGAGTGGGAGGCCGGACGACCATGTCTCGCTCCCCCGGTACCCTCTATGTCGTGAGCACGCCGATTGGCCACCCTGATGACATCACCCTTCGGGCCCTTGCCACTCTGCACAGCGTTACGGTGATTGCGTCAGAGGACCCTCGCGTAACCCAGGCGCTCCTGGCTCATCATGGTATCACCGCAACAGTCACAAGCTACGGCCCGTTCAATCGCTACGAGAAAGCACTGCTCCTTCTGCATCGACTCACACAGGGACAGGATGTCGCCCTCGTCTCAGACAACGGCACCCCGGTCATCTACGACCCAGGCAGTCTGTTTGTGGCGGCTGCCCATCAAGCAGGAATCCCGGTCAAGGTCATCCCTGGTCCCTCTACTATGACAGCAGCGGCGGCGATCTCCGGCTTTTCTGGTGATGCGATTATCTTTGAGGGCCACCTTCCCTCAACCAGTCGTCATCTGGCACAATACCTCTCCCGACTCCGCAAAGAACGAAGAACCCTCGTCTTCTATGTGAGTCCCAAAGCCCTCACAGGGCTGCTGAAAACCCTGGCGCAGATACTCCCCACCAGAGCGATTGCCATCGCCATGAATCTCACAACACGCGAAGAGACCCTCTCTCGCGGGAGACCGGGTGAGCTGCTCCATCAGATCGGACCAGTGCCGAAGGACTCCGCGGTGACGGTCGTCATTGAAGGATATAGGGTAGGATCGCAAAAAAAAAGATGCGCAGAAGAATGCCTAGCCCGCATGATTCATGAAGGTTCGTCGCGAAAGCGTGCAGACGCGAAGCGAGACGGGCACTCGGAGACGTGAAGCCCTGAGGCATACTCGTGCAGTATGTCGAAGAGCTGAACGGCGAGACTGCCCGTCGCAGCCGCGTATCCGCGCTTGCAGCAGAAGCTTCATGAATCATGCGGGCTCACACTACTCGTCTTCACGGCGGCGGATGACCACTCGATAGGACCCTTCGACGCGATCTTCCGAAAGGATGGTGTGCCCCTCATTACTCACACTGCGAGGGACATTCCGAATCGGGTCGCCATCGTCCAGCAGCACTGAAAGGATCTGTCCCTGTTCCATCGCTTCCAGCTTCAACTTCGTTTTGACGAAGTTATAGGGGCAAATCACTCCCCGTAAATCCAGCTCGGCGTCCGGTTGACCGGTCACTGTAGGTTTCCCTCTCCATTTTCGGCCACTTCTTTCTCCTCCACAACAGTCTTGACTAGCAGGCTGCTGAAAAAGTCGCTCTTCTCACCCGCCCAACCCCGGCGCGCCGAGACGCACCTTGCACCAAGCGGCGTTCTCGCTTCGCGCAGAAGCTCAACGTACAGAAGCGTACGCCCTTCGCCTCTCCGCTCGCTGCGGCCTTGCTGGACGGCCTTTTTGAGCAACCTGCGCCGCTAGACCCAAATCCTAACAAGGAGTCGGCGGCGCTGCAAGCACTGCACCTGGTGGAACCGCATGGTGAACGCAAAAAAAGGGGCAGCGCATCGCTGCCCCTTCTCACACACCCACGGAATGTGTCTCGACCTAATTCAGGCCCTTGACCAAGTTTGGCTTGGTATAGTCCGTCCCATAGTCTGACTGGTTGCCGACTGCATTGCCCCATCCTGGCTGTGGTTCACACTGCCAGCAGGGAGCGGCACCCGTATATTCACCAACCGGGCTGGTGATACCGGAATCGATCTTTCCTGGCAGCACTGCACCACCAATGCCACCGGTGGTGGAGCCGCTGTTCGTGTTAATCCCACGCTCGGTCGCCGGATTTGGGCGCTGTCCGAGTCCGCCGAAACCGGCCAGTCTCTCGTTGCCACGCATAACGGTGATCTCACGGACAATCTTACGGCCAGTGCCGAACGGCTGGCTCGCACTTGTTTCTTCGAATGCCTGAATGGTCACGTCGTCACCAGACTCAAGAATACGAATCTGATCGAAATTGGTCTTGTCATCAAAATACACCGTGCGGTAGTTCATCGCGCCACCGCCTGCACGCCCCTCATCGTGGGAGCTTCCACCGCCCTCGAGATGCAATTTTTTGCCCGGCAGGTCGAGGCCGATCACGCGGCCATAAATCGTCTCCGCCTGCGACAACCGATCGAGGAACTGGGTTCGATCGAAGGTCGTCACGCGAGTACTCGACCCCGACACATCGCCAACTCCTTCGCCCACACCCATACCGGATTGGTTAGACTGCAAGCGCTCCTGAGCGA
>JBKJZK010000082.1:0-1521 GCA_046715215.1 Nitrospiraceae bacterium | reverse complement strand
CCGGAGCGGGACTATCCGGTCGCGCAATTCACGCAGAAACAGGATGAGCATGACAATGCTATCGGCTATCAAAAGGCCGCCATGCTGTTTCACCTCTTACGCCAGGAGGTGGGAGAGGAGACGTTCTGGCACGCCCTTACGAGCTTGGTGGCGCAATATCGTGGTAGATATGCGGAATGGCGCGATCTTGAGCGAGTCTTTGCAGAAGAGAGCCGCCAGGATCTCCGATGGTTTTTCTCGCAATGGGTGGAACAGGATGGAGCGCCGTTGCTGTCGTTGCCGGAGGCCGTCGTCCGTCCGGTGGCGGGGGAGGCAGCGCAGACCTTTCAACTGGAGACCACGATCGTCCAATCGAACAAACCCTTTCGTCTTTCCCTTCAGCTGCTGATTCGCATGGAAGGTGACCGTGAGCATCTTCTGACTCTGCCGTTGCGTTCGCTGCGCGAGACGATCTCCATTACCTTGCCCGCTCGACCGATCGCGATTGATCTCGATCCCGAGTTCATGACCCTCCGACGGATCGCCAGGCAGGCGTTGCCGCCTGTGCTCAATCACTATGTCACCGATCGTCGCCGATCGGTGCTGATGGCGTTTACGGATGAACCAGGCCATCCCTCGCCGTTTCGGGAGGTGGTCACGCGCATCGAAGCCCAGGAGCAGCAGAAACCGATCGGCGAGCGAACGGTGGTCACCTCGATGGCCCAGGATGGGCTGTTGCCTCAGGAAGGTTCGGTGTTAGTATTGGGCGGCCCGGAATCCCGTTCCGGGATTGAATCGATCCTGGCCAATCACTGCGGTGAGCGCGCGACCCTGAACGACAGGGGTGTCACCGTGATGGGGACGGCACATGAAGGGCCGGGACTGGCCCTGCTGGTCAGTTGCTTCCGGGTCGATCGTCCAGGCAGCGTCGTGACGGTGCTGTATGCGGCCACGCAACAGGCCGTGGCAAAGGTGGCGCGGCTGCTCTTTTTTTACGGGTGGAATAGCTTCGTGTTATTCAAGGATGGAGCGGTGGTCACCCGAGGGGAGTGGCCACTCGTGAGCGATCGTACAGAGGTGCATTCCGATGCAAGCAATCCCATTCGGTAAGTGGTGCATGATCGGACTCGTCTTTCTGTTGCTGTGTGAGCAGACGGGACAGGCAGAGGGCCCTGCGTCAAAGGCTCGGGCGATTCCCGCTCACCAGGCTGAGCGGCATCTAAAGAATATTCGCCAGCTGACGGTGGGCAGGCAGAATGCCGAAGCCTACTTTTCCTTCAGTGGGAACAAATTGATTTTTCAATCCACAAACAATTGGATGAAGGATACGTACGCGGCCACGCTCAAACCGGTCGACGCCGGGCTGGGTTGTTATCAGATGTACGTGATGGATCTGGACAGTGACACCGTTCGATTGGTGAGCACCGGCATGGGGGCCACGACGTGCGGATACTTTTTCCCTGGTGATCGCCGCGTGCTCTTCTCGTCGACCCATGCGTCGGGGCCGAACTGTCCGCCGAAGCCGAAGCGGGACGGGGCCTA
>JBKJZK010000081.1:0-3500 GCA_046715215.1 Nitrospiraceae bacterium | reverse complement strand
CCTCGCCGGCGTCTCGATCAATCCGCAGCGACGGGACGCGGTCGAAGAAGTCCATCGTTGCGCCGATGCCGGAGCCACACTGGTCAAAGTGCTGCCCAATGCACAGCAATTCAATCCGGCTAACCTGGGTTACAAAGCCTTCTATCGTGCGCTGGCCGAGCGGAAACTGCCGTTCCTCAGCCACGTCGGATATGAGTTTAGTCTCATCGGGAAGGATCAATCAGTCGGTGACCCCGATCGACTCCGTGTGGCGTTGGATGAAGGGACCACCGTCATCGCGGCGCATGCCTGTAGTTACGGCCTAATGCTCTATGAGAAATTTCTTCCGACCTTTCACGATCTCGCGAAACGCTATCCAAATTTCTACGCCGACATTTCCGCCCTCACGCTGCCCAATCGTATGCGCATGCTGCTGCACCTCCGCCACTATCCGGAGATTCACGAACGCCTCCTCTTCGGCACCGACTATCCCCTGTCTGTGTTCCACGTCGCCGCCTGGGGCCGTGTGGCCTTCGGCACGCTGCGCAAGATGATTCGGACAAAAAACCGCTTCGATCGGCAAGTCGAGGTCTGTAATGGACTGCGGCTCGGCTTTCGCTCGCTGGGAGATTTACTCCCTCATTCAACGGCAATGACGGCGCCCTAGAGCAGCCTATCGATGGATCGAGATGAGATACTTGCCAGCCTGCGAGAAAGGATCCTCGCCTTCGCGACATTACGAGTAGCGAGAGAACTGGCCGAAGATCTCACGCAAGAAGTGCTCGTACTCCTGCACGAGAAGTATGCGCACGTCACAGACTTGACCGAACTGGTTCCTCTGGCCTTTCAAGTCCTCAGGTTCAAGATGTTGGACGCCCATCGCAAATCCCTCAGACGAGGCGAGTACAATTTGGAGTCCATTGACGATTTTCCCATTGCCGATTCACGTGACAATCCTGCAACGGAGTTAGAAAGGAAACAGACGGTCGAGCGGTTAACTCAGGCGATGAGCCAGCTCGGCGAACGCTGTCGCGAACTGTTCAAGTGGAAATTGGAAGGGAAAAACTTTCCGGAAGTCCAGAAGCTCATGGGACAAACCTCGATCAATACGATTTACACCTGGGACCTTCGATGCAGAAAACAGTTACTCAAACTAATGGGAGGCTCTTGGGAATGAGTTATTTCTTGCAAATCCATCGCCTCACCCCTCACGCCTTACCCCTTACGTCTTGTGGTGAAGATGTCTGAACACGATCTCGAAAAACTGCTGGGAGGATTTGCAGCCGATACGCTGACGCCGGAGGAGAAGCAAATACTCTATACCGCCGCGCTGCAAGACCAACAGCTGTTCAATGCGCTGGCCGATGAGCAGGCTTTGAAAGAGTTGCTCTCCGATCCAGACGTGCGTCGCAGGCTCCTCGCTTCATTGGAACAGAAGAGCGCATCAGGCACCGGAGGTTCTCTGTCATGGCTGGATTGGTTCCGCCGTCCAGTAGGAATGGCATTCGCCGGCGGGCTTGCGGCAGCTGCCCTCGCAGTGGTGCTGGGCGTCAGGACTTATCAGGATAGTCTGAGACAGGCTGCACAATCGGTCGCAACCGAAAATGCAAAGCCCGCGTCTCCACCAGCTCCGATACCTCCAACATCTCAACCGGAGACGCCTCAAGCCATTGAGCCGCAGGCGAAAGCTAAAGAGAGCGCAGCTCCAGCGATCGATCTCCCGAAAAAAGACATGTTGATTGGCAAGCTGGCCAAGCCAGAACGATCCGCGAAGGAAGTGACCTCGTCGGCAGATCAGAAACTCGCAGCAAGCTCTGCCCCACCAGGTACCGCGCCAGAACCCAAACAGATACAAGCACCAACCGGTGGACGAGTCGCTGCCACCGTCACGCCGGCACTCAGCGCTCGTGCCCTGTTCTATGGAGGAGAGTCAGGCCGAGCTGATACGCGATCGATGGCCAAAGAGCAAGAGCAGGCTAGGAAGCCCCTGGCCGAGTCGGCACCGCAAGCAAACCTGCCTGAGCGACCACTGGAAAGGCTTTCACAACTGGGCAAAGCAGCAGGCACGGTCGCCCAACTCAGGCCCCTAGGCCTCCGCTACAGCTTTGTCGTTCGTGGAACAGATGGGCAGGAGCGCGAAGTAGATGCGGCGGCGGCAAAGAGTATACAGCCGGTATTTGTCACCGTAGAAGCCAATCAGGACGCCTATCTGCAAGTCTGGAAAACGGTTGGTTCTTCAACGCCGCAACTGCTATGGCCCGAGAAAGAAACCGGTGAAATCTCTCTGAAGATTACCGCTGGTCAACAGCAACACATTCTTCTGCCGATGGAGAGGGGGCCCGTCATCCTCACGGCTCGTCTCTCCCGAGTCCCGCCCGGACCAACGACGAGGCACGAAGCCGCCTTGTTCGACCGGCTCTCTCCCAACCAATTCCAGGAATCCATCACCGCAAGCAGCCAAACCGGCTCACAAGAACGCGCCACCTACGTCGTCAAACAAGATCCTTCCACAACCGCTCAGATCGCCGTTGATATGACCCTCCGCCAGTAGCCAGATACAAGGCGCCAAGAAGAAGGGCGCCAGTCCTCAGTACGGTCTCTCCGTCCTGCGCTTGACGCTTCACGCGCAAGAGCAGTGGATCGGCGATTGCAGCAGAAGCGTTCATGAATGCGGGTTACGCCTACGAGGTGTAATGGTTCTGATTGCGTTCCACGTTTGTACCAGCTATATGATAGGGAACTAGCTAAGCGGTCTCGAACTAGTGTCGCATCCGTGAGAAAAACCATTGAGTAATTCTGATGTCCACTTCAGCTTATACGTAACAACCTAGATGGCTACTAATCTAATTCGATGGATCATCGCGGTTCCGGCAGGCCTCTTGGCTTGGTTCGGAGCCAACTATTCTATTGGAATGACATTCGGCTTTGCCCATGGATTTGAAGTGGTTGATGATTTTTGGGGAGCGCCGGACATGAACGGGATGCCAATTAGTGGCACATACATTATTTTGGTAACTAGGATTGTTGCGGCTGCTGCCCTTGTGGGTATGATTGTCTACGTCGTACCGCGCTATCACAAACGGGTGGCGATCATTGCTACCTCTCTTGTATCCGCCGCTGCCGTAGGCTTCTTGGGTTTCATATTGTTTCAAGCTGTGAATGCTGATCTAAACATCGGTCTGGATGGCTGGTACAGACACATTCTGGACATGCTAAGCATTATTTTTGGCGCAATAGTCGGTGCGTGGATGGCAAATGAAAATCAGAAAAAACGAACTCGGGCCTAGTGAGTGTTCGAGTAGAACGCTGCGAGCGGCTGCCTCTTTCCGTGCGCCGTCCCCTTGGCCACCTACTGCCCCATCTCCATAATCCCGCCCAACCGCTCTCGCAGGATGCTGAAAAAGTCCGCCAGCGTCGTTCTCGCATCGTTCAGACCCTCAACGGGGACCCGGCCGCCTCACCACTCGGCGGCGCGCACAGACTTGGTGCTCCTTATTCGTCGCACCGTGCGCCCCAGAGGG
>JBKJZK010000080.1:0-1675 GCA_046715215.1 Nitrospiraceae bacterium | reverse complement strand
GAGCGGCCTCCCATGGTCAGGAATTCCACGGCATTGTCCAGACAGGCGGAGTCGCTCTGCTGCTCGGAGACGATCGGATAGAGCTTGGCCAGATCCTGACCGAATAATTCTGAGTTGAGCCGGCCTTGCCGGGCGCGCATCCAATTCACGTTGCCCTTGAGCGTATTGATCTCGCCGTTATGGCAAATGTAACGATAGGGATGTGCCAACGGCCAGGTGGGGAACGTGTTCGTACTGAAGCGGGAGTGCACGAGGGCGAGCGCGCTCATCAGGCGCTCATCCTTCAAGTCCTGGTAGTACGCAGACATCTGATGCGGAAGCAACAATCCCTTATACACGATGGTGTTCGCCGACAAGCTCGAGATGTAGAAGTAGTCACGCCCCTGAATGGCCGATTCGCGGACGGCGTTTTCCACCTGCTTGCGAATGACATAGAGCTTGCGTTCAAACTGCCCTTCATTGAGCACATCACGGGCGATGAACACCTGCCGCATAAACGGCTCGGTGCTGCGCGCCACGACGCCAATCGCATCGCTCTTGACCGGTACATCGCGCCAACCAATGAGCCGAGCGCCCTCCTCCCCGATAATTCTGGAAAAGAGCGCCTCACACTGTTGGCGCGCATCGGCCTGGGGAGGGAGAAACATCATCCCGACGCCATACTCCCCGGCGTTGGGCAGGGAAACCCCCGCATCGCCGGCCGCACGCTTGAGGAACTCGTGCGGTACTTGAAGCAGAATCCCGGCCCCGTCTCCCGTGCA
The DNA here is from genome assembly GCA_046715215.1 of Nitrospiraceae bacterium. Taxonomy (GTDB): domain Bacteria; phylum Nitrospirota; class Nitrospiria; order Nitrospirales; family Nitrospiraceae; genus Palsa-1315. The sequence goes on along the minus strand of JBKJZK010000080.1, from coordinate 914 downwards.
AGGGTCACAGCCCTGCGCCCCTCGGTGACTCAGGCTCTCAAGAATCTGAAGCCCCTGCTGAACAATAGTATGGGATTTCTGACCCTTGATATTGACGACAAAGCCGATCCCACAGGAGTCTTTCTCCTGTTCAGGGTCGTAGAGGCCTTGCTTCGGTGGAAGCCCAGGGATGCTCATCGTTCGTATCTCGTTAAAAATGTGGGCGTGGATGCTACTGGACGGAGGCTACACTAGAGAGGCAATCGGGATGGGTAACCCCGTCACTCACAAGGCGAATTCCGTTCGTATCCGTTCCGTTCACCTTAATAGAAGCACGATTCTTCTGTCAAGATTATCTAGGAGCCTGTCCGACATTGGCCGCTCTACTGCGGCGAACGATCAGTGACCATCTGCGTCGTGCTCGGCCCGAAAAAATCCTCAATGTATTCCAGCGAATACACATCCGATTTTCCCGGACCTGCGGCCTCGCATATGGCCACACCTCTTCGCCTTGTTTCGAAGGCACTGTCGGACAGGCTCCTCGCACAGATGGTCCATGCCGGCCCGCCCCCCAAAGGGGTGATCGGCTTGACTTTGTTTCCCCTCTGCCCTACCATCCGCCGCATGCCTCAAAGTCCCATCACCCCCACTATCAATAACATGGCGGACGTCTGGGAGGCGTACCATGATGAATTGGAGGGGATGGAACGCCAGGCTCGGACGAACCTCGATTCCGGTGTGGCACTCGTCAATACCGTCGCCGCCCACATCCTGAACAGCGGCGGAAAACGAATTCGACCTTTTTTGCTACTGCTCTCTGCCCGTCTCTGCGGCTATACCGGTCGCGATCATCACCAACTCGCCAGTCTGGTGGAGTTCATTCATACCGCGTCCCTGCTCCACGACGATGTGGTCGACGATGCCGATATCCGCCG
>JBKJZK010000079.1:0-4896 GCA_046715215.1 Nitrospiraceae bacterium | reverse complement strand
CTCTGAGTTAGGGGTCACGACTCGACGGCCACTGGAGTCGCTGCCTTTGGCAAAGGTGAAGGAGTGCCCTCTTGGGCGGCACGGCAGATCTTGCACACGCGGGGGCGGACTTTCAGGAACGAGACTTTGCCGGTGGCCAGACAGCTGTAATGAACGAATTCTTCGCACAAAGCGCAACGAGACCACCCACCGCTGAAAAACGTCTTGTTGCGGTAGAGCCCTTCCTTGCAGACTGTGCAGTTCCGGGGCTCAATCCCTAACAGCATCGGCTCCCAGTCCCCGCCGGCTTTTCTAATACTCATGCCAAGGAGTATAGCGAAGGCGCGAGGCGAGAGGCAAGGGGCGAAAGGCTCTGGAGCGATTGGTCAGCTGCTAGCGCGGCACATGCCCCAATGGACTGGTCTAGTAAATCTGCCAGTCGGATTCACACAGAATTCAGTCAGAGTAGCCTCGACGCTCAGAGCGGCCTTGCGAACATCTACCTCATTGAGCGACTCACCTTCGGGTCGGAGCAAGTAGCAGCCGATAGCAGCGCCTCTCACAGATGAGTCCTTTGCTGATCGTGATACGCCTGCGTCGGCCGACAGCCCTGCCATTGAGCTTCAATTGGATTCCGTGTTGACTGTCACTCAACCTGAAGCGGTCAGGCAGGTAAGCGGGGAGCAAGCCCTCGAACTCAACGTAGGTGACGAGGGGACCCTTTAAAAAAATGGCGGCTCCATCGTCTGCACATCTGACCTCGATCTCGGCTTTCAGACGGCGCTCCCAGGAGACAATGGTTTCCGTTTCAGACTTGGAGTTCTTCGATCTTCAGATACTCTCGCTTCGCCCGCTCCAGCCTGGAACCAACCTCATCCAGGTTCCAGGGCTTGAAGGGGTACAGATTCCCCTCGAAGTTGATGTCCCATCCGGCTTGGGTCAGAGCGAGAATCAACAAGATCAGAGTGCGCTTCAGCATGATCTTTCCTTAGGTAGCCTGACCCTCCCCCTGGCGGAAGTCGGTCAAACGTTCAGACTTTTTCAGTCCTCTTCTCTTGGCGCACATGACCCCTCACCTTCCACGCCTCCCGCCTCACGATTCATACCTCACGCCTTACGTTTCACGTTTCACCTTTTACGTCTCACGTCCCACGGTTTGACACCCCCCAGACCATTTGCTACGCTCCGCGCCGATTCAGAGCCTGTTGCGACGGGTTCAGCTTTTACCCCATGAACATCAAGGATTACCTCGAACAGAAGCGGGACGACGTAGATCGGTTCCTCGATTCCGTCATGCCCGGGATTGCCACGCCGCCCACCACACTCCACGACAGCATGCGATACAGTCTCATGGCGGGAGGGAAGCGAGTGCGCCCGATCCTGGCCATTGCCGCGGCAGAAGCGATGGGGCAGCCAGCGCCAGGATTAATGCCGATCGCCTGTTCGCTGGAACTGATCCATACCTACTCCTTGATTCACGACGACCTGCCCGCGATGGACAATGACGACCTCCGGCGCGGAAAGCCGACGAATCACAAGGTCTACGGCGACGCGATGGCGATCCTGGCCGGCGACGCGTTGCTGACGATGGCGTTCGATCTCTGCAGCCATCCGGATCTGATGAAGGGCTGCGACCCGGCGCGCCAAGTGCGGCTAATTCACGAACTGGCCTACGGCTCAGGGAACATGGGGATGGTGGGCGGTCAGGTGTTCGATATCCAGGCTGAAAACAAAGATATCGATCTCCCGACGCTCCAGAACATCCACAAGCATAAGACCGGCATGTTGATTCGCGCAGCGGTGCGGATGGGCGCCCTTGCCGCCGGCGCACAGGATCGCCAACTGGACGACCTCACACGGTATGCCGAGGATGTCGGACTGGCCTTTCAGATCGCGGATGATGTGCTTAATGTGACCGGAACGCGCGCAGAACTGGGCAAGAACCCCAACACCGACGCGGAACGGGGAAAGAAAACCTATCCGACGTTCTACGGAGCCGAGGGAGCCAGAAAACTGGCGGACGCCTGCGTGGCCCGCGCGATCGCGCGCCTCTCCTCGTTCGGTCCGGCCGCCGACCCGCTCTGCGAACTGGCCCGCTACATCACGTCACGGAAGAACTAACAGGTTAGGGGTTAGGCGTAAGGGGTGAGGAGCGACACCCTGATGAAAGCACTATTCGACTTGAGCTTCACCCAACCCCTTACCCCTCACGCCTTACTCGCCCATGAAGGCGCTCGTCACATGCCAATCAATGGATCGCGAATCTTACGGGCCACCCGCCACGCATCCCACTCGAAGGCGTGAAGATGGCGAAATACAAGATGCACTACGATTGCAGCAAAGCCATCCGTGAACTCGGCCTCCCGCAAACGCCGCCGGAAGTGGCATTGGAGAAAGCCGTGCGATGGTTCCGCACTCATGGTTATGTGTAACCATGAAAGTTCTGAATTAAGAGTTCTGAGTTTTGAGTTGCCGAAAAAATAGCAACTCCAAAGCATGCGCTTCAACTTCTGAGTGCGATGCAACAATCGAATCAACATTCTGACCCTCAAGACCCCGCTAAATTCGCCTTGTGAGACCTCGTCAACTCAGAACTCATAACTCAAAACTCAGAACTGATGGACCCGATCAGTCTACTTTATAAGACCATCCTCTTCCGTCCCTACGTCTTCGTCTTTCTGGGCGCGTTCTTGTTCGCCGCAATCAAGCTGATCGGTTGGCCCAGGACCTGGCGGTTCTGGCTGATTAGCTGGACTACGGCCTTCGTCTGTGAATTTTCCTCTACCCGAACCGGCATTCCCTTCGGGCGGTACCACTATAATGGCTCGACCGTGGACCAGGAGCTCTACTTCTCCAACATCCCGTTCATGGACTCGATCTCGTTTAGTTTTCTGCTCTATGCCGCCTACTGTGTCTCACTCTGTCTCGTTCTTCCAATCGGGCCGTCCCCTGCTTCCACTCATCCAATGCTCAAACCGCTACAGCTTGATGTGAACGCACGAACGAGTTGGTCCGTGTTCCTGCTGACCGCCTTTTTGTTTGCCTTCATCGACATGGTGATCGATCCGGTGGCACTCCGCGGCGACCGCTGGTTCTTGGGGAAGATTTATTACTATCCCGACCCAGGCCTTCACTTCGGCGTCCCATTCGCCAACTATGTCGGGTGGGCTGTCGTCGGGCTCATCTCCCTCGCCATCTATTTTCCGCTCGATCGCCGACTCCCTGCACTCTCGCCGCCCCCGTCAGTCACGCCTCAAATTCTGTTAGGCGTCGGCCTCTACTATGGCGTCCTGGCCTTCAATCTTGGCGTGACGTTCTGGATCGGCGAATCACTCATGGGGATGAGCGGGCTGCTGATGCATCTCCCCGTCATCGCACTGCTGATATTTCGCCTCGTTAGACCACGCGGCCCCTCTCCGTCTAGCCCGCATTATTCATGATGGTTCGTGGCGAAATCGCGCAGAAGCCAGGCGGGGGGGGGCACGAGGCGAGAGGGAAGACATTCCTTCTGGTTATCCCTAGCCCCGTGCCTCTCTCCCGAATATCGACGATTGCGCCAGTAGCGCTCATGAATAATGCGGGCCAGATACCCGATGGCAATCAGACAGAGGACTTTGTATAGTCATGGCAGAGCCATGCGAACGAAACTGATCGTCTTCATCATCGTGGTGGGCCTCGGAATTGTCGGTGCCTTCGGGTGGATGGGGTATCAATTGTTCACGACCGGCTTTAGCACCAAAACCGAGCCGCATGCCCTGGAGGTCTTCGTGGCGCGTCAAATCCGCCATCTGGCCATCCCGATCGAACAGCGAAACGCGCAGAATCCCATCCCGTTGAGCCCAGACGTGATCAAAGAGTCGCTGGCGCACTTCGCCGACCACTGCGCGCTATGCCATGCGAACGACGGGAGCGGCCAGACGCCCATCGGCAAGAATGTCAACCCTAAAGCGCTGGACCTCCGGTTACCCGACATCCAATCGATGTCGGACGGTGAGATCTTCTGGGTGATCCACAACGGCATTCGCTTCACCGCCATGCCGGCCTGGGGAGAGGGTGAGCTCGACAAAGACTTGGACAGTTGGAAGCTGGTCCACTTCATTCGCCATCTTCCACAACTGACGCCGGAGGAACTCGACCAGATGAAGGCGCACAATCCCAAGACGAAGAAAGACCTAGAAGAAGAAGCCGCCTTCGGCCATTTCCTGCAGGGAGACGATGCGGCGGCAGCACAGACCGAGAGCGGCCATCGTCACTAGTGTATCGACGACTGTAAGGAGAGAGGATTCACCATGTGGTTACGTCTGATTGTGACTTTTACGTGCCTTTTCATTTCGACGGCGAGCTTTGCCCACGGCGCCGACCAACATGTGCTCGGCACGATTATGGCCATTGACGCGACCCATGTCGAAGTCAAAACGCCCAAGGGCCAGTCGGTGAACGTGCGGATCAACAAAAAGACCCTGTACAAGGACGAGCGCAATCCAAAAGGCACCAACGTGCCCGAAGTGGGCGATCGTGTCGTCATTAAGGCCACAAAGGACGACAAAGTGTTACTCGCTACCGAAATCCATTTTTCAGCGGCCAAGCGCGTACCGGCCCCCATGCCGCCGGTTCCGGCTCAATAGTAGGATGATCGATGCCGACGCTTCACGTCACACGGGAGCTCAATAACTATTTTTTTAGCGGCGGGTTTCGCGCGGCGGTCATTCGAGTCCTGATCACGGGCATCGCGGTATTTCTGGCGGTCATGATCGTGCCCGGTCTTGAAGTCGACTCGCTTCGTACCGGACTCGCCGCGGTTCTGGTGCTCACATTTCTGAACCTATTGGTCCGGCCCATTCTCTTTGTGCTGACCCTTCCCTTGATCGTCCTCTCGTTGGGGCTCTTTCTCATTGTGGTCAACGCGCTCCTTCTGGA
>JBKJZK010000078.1:0-4536 GCA_046715215.1 Nitrospiraceae bacterium | reverse complement strand
CCGCATACCCATTATGCTTCAGGAAATCGCCAAGGCCCATACAGATGTCCGGCTCATCGTCCACAATGAGCACGGAAGGGAGAGGGGGTGAGAGCGGGCTGGCATCCATAGCGTGGGCGGATTCCAGTTGAACAGGAAAAGAATGTGGCCGGTAAGAGCTTGCACCTATCGAAGAACAAAGTAAACTGGATGGGCTCTTATAAGAGATCTATCAGGTTGTTGAGAAAATATCTTGGCACGCTAGAACTTCGCTGGTCGCACGTCCGGGACAAATCCGGTCTGTCTGGTCCATCTGGTTGGTCTAGTGCAACCAAACAAACCAGACAGACCGAACAGGCCAAATGAACAAGACAGGCTGGCGGAATTTTTCAGCATCATCCTAGTGCGCGCTGCTCGCAATCTCCTGATAGTAGGATTCCAGTATGACCGCGCGTGCTGGTGCGACAATCACCAACTGGCGTTGATCCAAGGTGTTGGCGCAATACAGATAGACCCACTTCTCTGCCTGACCGAGTTCGATGTGCAGTTGGCGGCCGTCTGGCTCCTGGCACGTGGTCTCTTTGAGGAGATGCTTATCGCGCAGCTGTTCCCAGGCGCGCTGTGCGGAAGGCCAATGGTTCTCATAGAGCGGCGCGTCCGGATCTGTTGAAGCGGTTTTCAGCGTGGCTCGATCGAATGGACGGCCTTCGTCTGGCTCCGGCGATTCATCCCAGAGAAGCTGACGTGACGTTCCCCTCCCCAACACATAGAACGGTCCATCGTCGGCCATTTCTTCGACAAGACGATATCGAATCAACTCCGGCTGCTCGATCAGGCCAAGATCTCGTGCAGCCAAGGCCCGCTGCAACGCGACTCGTCTTGCCAACTGGCGGGTTTTCTCAAACAGGATCATGCGCCCTTGTCCAGAAAGCAGTGCGCTCATGCGATCGAGCCTGGTGCCGATCCCTGTTCGCCGCTCAAAGTCTGCTTGCTGTTGACCCTCGCCGGCACGCGCGAAAGTATTCCAACTGCAACTGGGAATGCCTGGGTCCTGTTCAGCTTGCACGAGCGCATACGTGGCAAGGACCAGATCAGAGGAGCGAGCAGGAGGCGTGTGATCGAGATCGAGACATTCAAATTGCACGTTGGTCAGACCAAGTGCCTTCGCGTGTTCTTCCGCGCGCGCGATCGAGGCAGTCGAGCGATCGATCCCGACGAAGGTCTTATCGGGATACTGCCTCGCATAGAACGTCGTGAGGATGCCGACCCCGCAGCCCACATCCAGGATGGACCGAGCTCCACCGATGCGATCTGCCACGCGCGATCCGATGGCCAGATAATAGTCGTACCGTTGGCTAGCGAGGACCGGCAGGATATTCGGATGGGCGGTGGCATCGTAGAACGAGACCTCGTCGGCAGAGGATCCGCCGCGCTTCTGCTCCACCTGCCGATGCAGTGCTGTGAGTTCCGCAGGCGAGAGGGTCTCCCGCTGCCACTGGAAATAGGTCTCATCTGACGTGAATTGCCGGAGGCCCCATCCGGTCAAGTGCGAATGGAGCGACTGTAACAGTGAGTCGTTGGTCATTGATTCACCCTCGGCACGCCTGCTCAAAACGTTTTCCAGCGAGGCCGCAAGGAGTGCGAACCGCGAGGCGTACGCGGTGAGGGTACGTCGAGTGGTTCGGGCGACTGAGCACGAAGCTGGAGAGCGTTTTCAGCAGGCGCCTACGGCCTCTTGAGCATGATCGCGTCAAAATACGCTTCCGGCACCGGATGCGGGTAGCGCAGCTGGCCCGAGCCGAAGGCGACATACTTTTCGCAGGTCAATTGTTCAAGGCCGATCGGACCCTTGGCATGGAGACGCGAACCGCTGAGCCCGATATCGGCGCCCATACCGTAGCTATCACCAGCATTGAGCCGGGACGACGCATTGACGAACACCGCGCCGGCATTCACTTCGCGCGTGAACCGCAAGGCCGACTCATACCGCGTGGTCGCAATGACGGCGGTGAGACAGGGTCCATGCGCCACGATGTGCGCCAAGGCCTCGTCCATGTCCGCAACCATTTTGACGGCCAACATGGGGGACTGGAATTGGGTGTGCCAATCCGCTTCCTTTGCCGGGACGATCGAAGCATGTCCGGTCATCGCCATATGCCCCATGAGTGCCATGGTCTTCGGACAGGCCCGCACCTCGATCTTAAACTCTTCGAGCATGCGGTTGATCAGCGGAGGCAGGAACTGCCGCCCAATCACCTGTTGCACGAGCAGCGTATCGAGCGAGTTCGATGCCGTGGCCTTCTGTACGTTGGAGTTAATCGCCACGTTCTGGGCCATCGGGATATCGGTGTCAGCATCCACGTACATGTGCGTGAGCCCCCCGTCGTAGCACAGCACCGGCATCTTCGCCTGCTCGATGACGGCTTTGCGGAGTCCGGCCCCGCCACGCGGGATAATCGCATCGAGACTTTTGCCGGACCGAATCAGCTCGATCGCCACCTCTTTTTCTGGACGTTCGATGATGATCCATGCGCCGGCCGGCACCCCATTCTGTTCCGCAGCTTCGCGCAATCCGGTCCCGATAGCCTGCTGCGTCAGGCCCCACTCCGGCGCGCCACGAAACACACAGAGGTTACCCGACTTGAAGCAGAGCGCGATCGACTCTACGGTTATGAGCGGGCTCAGTTCTGATACGACGCCGATCACCCCGATTGGGACGCGGACACGGCTGACTTGCAATCCGTCCGGCCGTTCCCATCGTGAGGTGACTGCACCCACCGGATCGGGCAGGTCCGCGATCATGCGGAGACGATCGACCATCTCCTTGATGTCGTCCGCCGTCATGCGCAGGCGGGCCACGGCGGCCTTCATCCGGTCTTTCATGACGTCGGCCTCGAAGGACTTCCCGACCGCGTCCACATCCTTCTCGTTCGCCGCCAGGATCTTTTCTTCGTCAGTCGCTAATCGATCCGCCATTGCGCGCAAGGATTTCTGTTTGACAGGACCAGGTAACAGCGCTAAAAGCTTCGCAACATTACTACAGTCTTTCAATAGTTTATCAATGTATATCTTAACTGGAACTTCAGGCATCATGCCCCCGTGAAACGTGGATCGTGAGACGTGAAACGTATTCGCCAACAACTCTCTCTCGAAAACTTGCTGGCGACTATAGCACGCGGTTTTTTTACACGTAAAGGAGGAAGGTGGGCTGGGTACTGCGCGCATCTTTGGCCAAGGTTGCCGTCGAGCGTGCACATTCTGATTGTGCGCGGTCTGCGAGCAAGGAGGGCACCTGGCCACTCCCTCTTCACCCTCCCCTCAACTTTTCCTCCTGCCGGGCCAGGAACCACCCCACCCATCCCCAGAGCAGTGCCAGCGGGACCAGAACCCATGCCATCTGCCCTGCCGTGACACCCAACACTTTCACCCCGCTCACGATCCACCCGGTCGTCGCATCGCCCCCGCGCGAGACCGCTGTGTCGATAAAGTTCTTGGCCTTATATTTCTCCTCCCGACTCACGACCGTGAAAAGGACCTCACGAGCCGGCTTGGCGAATGCATATTCACCGACTCGCCGCACGACGGTAAAGAAAACGAAGACGACCAGGAACGGCATGACGCCGATCACGCCAAACCCGATGGCGCTCGCAACGGGAAGCACGACGAGCGCCGACGCCAACCCGAATCGGCTGATCACCCGGCTCGTCACCGTCACCTGCATCAGAAACGTCAGCACATTGACGACCAGGTCGATGAGGGCAAACAGGCGGGTGCGCCCTTGCGGTGAGGGAATCTGCTCGCTCACCAGCCTCATTTGCTCCAGATACAAGAATGTCGCGGTCGTCGTCAGGAAGAACAGATAGAGGCAGATGCCAAGAAGATAGGGCGACGAGAGCGCCAGCCTGACCCCCGCCCAGATACTGCCGCCGATCGGTTCACCCTGCCGACTGATCTGTCGAGAGGGGCGCGCCTGCGCCCATCGATCCAGCTGATGAACGCAGAACCCGCAGGCGACGAGAAATCCTACCGAGATGAGCAGCAGCGCGGGAATCGGGATGAGATAGGTCAACCCGGTGGTGAGCAGCGGGCCGACCATCGCGCCGATACTGCCGCCGGCGGCAATCACACCGAAGAGTCGGGTACCCTGCGTCGGTGTAAAGAGATCGGCCATGACACTCCAGAACACCGAGACGACGAACAGATTGAACACCGACAGCCATACGAAAAACGTGCGGGCTGCCCACTGCGGAGAGAGGTGGCCCATCATTGCCACGAAGAACAGGACCAAATTGAGACCGAAAAATGCATACACGATCAGGAGCAACCGATACCGCGGCACGCGAGCGGAGAGCCACCCGAAGAGCGGCGTCACGAGCAGGAGCGTCACGAACGTGGCGGTCATCATCCAGGGCAAGTGCTGCACCCCACCCTCGATCGCCATCTCATCGCGAACGGGACGCAGAATGTAGTAGCCGCAGAGGAGACAGAAAAAATAGAGGAATGCCCAGCCCACCGGGACGGCTTCGTCCGGTTCTGCATCGGTCACCGACGGGAGCA
>JBKJZK010000077.1:0-5078 GCA_046715215.1 Nitrospiraceae bacterium | reverse complement strand
CGAAACCCTTTGTCACCCACCATAATGCGCTCAGCGTCGATCTCTATCTCCGCATCGCGCCGGAACTCTATTTGAAACGGTTGATCGTGGGCGGCTTTCCCCGCGTGTTTGAAATCAATCGCAACTTCCGGAACGAAGGCATCTCGACGATTCATAACCCGGAATTCACGATGCTGGAGTTCTACGTTGCCTATGCCGACTACCAGGACTTGATCATTCTTACAGAAGAACTCGTCTCCTCGTTGGCGAAGCAGGTCCTCGGCAAGACGGTCATCGACTATCAAGGCAAGGAGATCACGCTCACGCCTCCATGGCGCCGTTGGTCGTATCATCAGGCGATTCTGGAGGTGAACAAGCTTGATCCTTTCGCCCTTGAAAATCAGGACAACGCGATTGCGGTCGCCAAAAAGCTGGGCATCGCGGTCGATCCAAAATGGCCGCTCTTCAATATCGTGAACGAAATCTTCGAGGAAACGGTGGAGCCCAATCTGCAGCAGCCGACGTTCATTACCGACTACCCGATTGAAATTTCTCCGCTCGCACGACGCAAAGACTCGAACCCGGCGTTGACCGATCGCTTCGAGCTCTACATTGCCGGTCGGGAAATTGCGAACGCCTTTTCAGAGTTGAACGATCCACTGGATCAACGGGAACGGTTCGAATGGCAAGCGGCGCAGCGGGCGGCGGGCGACGAAGAAGCACATCTGGTCGATGAAGACTTCCTGCGCGCCTTGGAGTACGGCATGCCGCCGACTGCGGGCGAAGGCATCGGCATCGACCGGCTGATCATGCTCTTTACGAACCAAGCTTCGATCCGCGACGTGGTCCTCTTCCCACAACTGAGACCCGAGAAATAACGGTGGCCCTCCCCTACGAAGTCTTTGTCGGGTTGCGGTATCTCCGCGCAAAGCGCCGGAATCGGACGATATCATTGAACACCGTGGTCTCCATTGCCGGGATTACACTTGGTGTGGCCGCCCTGATTGGGACAGTCGGCATCATGACCGGCTTCAAAGAGGATATTCAGGCTAAGATTCTTGGGACGACCGCCCATATCATCGTGCAGGATCGGATGAAGGACGGCATGAGCGAGTACGATCCCGTTGCCAAGCAGGTTGCAACCGTGCCGGGTGTCGTGGCGGCGACCCCGTTTGTACTCAAACAGGTCTTGCTCACGACCCAAACCGGAGTGCAAGGCATCGTGATCCGCGGCATCGATCCTCAACGCGAAGGTACGGTGACAGAACTGGCCAAGAATCTATCGACTGGACAGTTAGCCGACCTCAGCCGACCGGTCAAGGTGAAGCAATCACCGATCGACGACCCGACCGGCCAGGCGGTCGAGACAGAAAAGCCCGGCATCATCCTGGGCAAGGAATTGGCGTTGCGACTTGGGGTTTTTGTCGGCGATACGGTCAATGTGGTGTCCCCACCAGCCGGTCCGATCAGTGCGATCGGCATGGTGCCCAAGATCAGGACCTTCGCATTGATCGCCCTGTTTCAATCCGGTATGTACGAGTACGATTCGTCGTTGGCCTACATCGATCTCTCGGAGGCGCAGAAGTTTTTCAACATGGGACAAACCGTGACGGGCATAGAAATTAAAGTTACGGACGTCTTCCGCGCAGCGGAGACGGCCCGCTCCGTGGAGCAGTCGCTCGGCTTCGCCTATGGGGCGCGCGACTGGATGCAGATGAATCGTAATCTCTTCTCGGCGCTCAAGCTCGAGAAGACGATGATGTTTCTGTTGTTGGTCCTGATCACCATCGTGGCGTCCTTCAATATCGTGAGCACCCTCACCATGATCGTCACGGAGAAACAAAAGGAAATTGCGATTCTCAAGGCCATGGGCGCGACGCGCAAAAGCATTCGGCGTATTTTCATGCTGAACGGATTGATCATCGGCCTGTCCGGGACCGCCATCGGCATTCCGCTCGGCTACGCGTTTCTCTGGCTGATCCAGACATTCTGGACCTTCGATCCCTCGGTCTATTACATCTCGCGGATTCCCGTCCATGTACAAGCGATGGATGTCTTCCTTGTGGCGGGCTCCGCAATTGTGATTAGCTTTGCCGCCACGGTCTACCCCTCGCTCCAGGCAGCCAAGCTCGAACCAGTGGCCGCGCTGCGCTACGAATGATCATGCCGGCCCCTCCATTATTTTTCTTTCATTGTGGAGCTCCGGCGTGATCACCGTCACCGACCTGTACAAATCGTTCCCGATGGGCGGACAGACTCTCACGGTGCTGAAGGGCGTCAATCTACAGATTCAACGGGGAGAATTGATTGCGATTGTCGGGGCTTCGGGAGCTGGAAAGAGCACGCTGCTCCATATTATCGGGACGTTGGATCGTCCTACGACAGGGACGGTCCACTTTGACTCCCAGGATATGTTTCATATGTCGGAAGGTGAACAGGCGGACTTTCGGAATCGGCGTATCGGGTTTGTCTTCCAGTTTCATCATCTCCTTCCGGAGTTCACTGCACTCGAAAATGCCTGTATGCCGGCCCTGATCCAGCGACGACATCAGGTAGATATTGAACCGGAAGCTATCGCGTTGTTGCAGGAGGTTGGGCTAGGAGCACGGTTGCATCACAAGCCAGGTGAGATGTCCGGCGGTGAACAGCAGCGCGTGGCAGTCGCACGAGCTTTATTGCAGAAGCCTGATCTCGTGCTGGCTGATGAACCGACTGGAAATCTGGATACCCATACTGGTGAGGCGCTCTTTGCGATAATGCGTGAACTGAACAAAGCTCGCGGAACAACCTTCGTGATCGTCACCCACAACGACAAGCTGTCTGCCCAAGCCGACCGGATCGTGCACATGCAGGACGGCCAAATTGTGTAAGCAATATTGTGGCATCCCGCCGGTTTCTTTCACGTGCCAAGCCACCCATTGTTTACACGCAATAGGATCGCTCGTCTCCCCTTGACGAGAACCATTTCATCCAATAGACTCAGGAAAATATCTCAGCTCGCATGGAGTTGTCCCTATGGCTTATTATCGGTCAGTTCGTGCCGTTGCGATTTTGGCGGGCCTGATGTTTCCTGCGCAGGCGCTGGCTGTAGAATTCGTCACAGTGGGTCCTCGGGCGATGGGCATGGGTGGAGCAGGTGTGGCCATCACGACGGATTCCTTGGCGACCTATTGGAACCCTGCAGGGCTTGCGATGACCCAGACAGTGGATGTCAGGCTTCAAGGCGGTGGACAAGTGATCGATCGTTTCGGCATCGCCGACGCCGTCCACGACCTCGAAAACTTCAATACGACTGATGCCTCAGCTCCTAATCTAGCGAAGGCCCAAGACATCGCCAATCGCATCAATCGACCAGGCGCGACAGTGTCGTTGAATGGATCAGCAGGGCTCTATATCAAAGGACACTTGGGGGAGCATGCCTTTGGAATTAACGTTTCGAATGTCGCGACCGGCGGGGGGTTTGTTTCTACTCCTGTACAAGCCACCCAGCCTGGCGGGCTGGGCACTCCCATTAGTCTTGCAGGACAAATGACACTCCCTAGACTTGAGGCCAGACAGGTGGCGTTCTCGTATGCCTATGCCTTTGCCGATAAAACGTTTTCTTTCGGTGTGACGGGAAAAATCATTCAAGGCGCCGCCTACAATGGGAGCACGACACTCACCGGAGGAACCGACGTTTCAATTACGGACAACTTTGGGAAACCCACGCTTTCGACGGCCTTTGGTATCGACGTGGGTGCTATCTACCGCCCGTCATCATGGCTGCGCTTTGGCGTTGTGGCTAAAGACATCAATCAACCGACCTTTGATGATCCCAGAGGAGGAGAACTGAGACTTGGCCCACAAGTTCGAGGAGGTGTAGCGGTCAACCCCTATTCTTCGCTGACATTGACGGCAGATGTGGATGCTACCTCGAATAAGACGTTTGTTCCAGGCGTCAAGAGCCAGGTGTTGAGTTTAGGCGCCGAGCAGACCATTTTCTCTGAATTCATGTCGTTCCGTCTCGGCGCCTTCAAGAATATGCAGGACACCGGGACCCCATTTACCCCTACTGCAGGATTGGGCCTACGGATCTTTGCCTTTCGTATGGATGTCGGGGGTGGGTATGATTTTCGTGAGAAGGGAGCCTTGGTCTCGGGCTCTCTCTCTTTGACATTCTAATGGTATACTGAACCCATGGTCATGCTTCATAATCTACGGCCTGCCATCCTCCTCTGCCTTCTTCCTCTCCTAGTCGCCAGCTGTGGTGGCTTACAGGAAGTGTGGGAAGGCCCAGGGGCGAGAATGTTCCGGCCTCAAGCCATTGCTGTGCTGCCCCCCATGGCGAGCCAATACGACAGCGCGCGCGAGGATATTCAAGAGGTCTTGTCCGGCGCGCTGAACAAGACCGCTAACATTGAGCATGTGGTGTCTCCTGAAAATGTGACGGATATCTTCCAGGGTTCGAAAGAGGCGTTCGATGCGCTGGTGTTCTACTTCTCACGCCTGGAAATGACGGGACAGTCCGACAAGGACTCCGCTGTGAAGTTGGGCAAGGCACTGAACGTGGACTCGTTCTTAGTCGTACGGATAAACTCCTGGGAATACATGCGCAAGGAAGGCGACAATGTCGGTCGAGTGGGCCTGAGCCTCCGTCTGGTCGATGCCACCACAGGCACCACCGTGTGGAAGGCGCGGCATGAACGGTCAAGCAGTTATATGTTCTATCGGCCAAATTTAAAGGATGTCGCGAAAGAGTTGGCAGCTGAGATGATTAAGGCCATGCCTCCCCAAGCCAAACCATAGTCCCCGCCCCGTCTGAACTTTTCTCAGTGCGGTTGAAGAGACCGACTCGCATCAGCTCGAGCAGCGTGCAGGATGCTCAAAAGGCCCAGGTAGCTTTTCAGCATCCTGCTAGCGAGTTTGGGGTTGAGCCGCTCGCATGGCAGCTTTCAATGAGCGGACAAATTCAGCCACATGCTTCACCATCTCTGGTTTCTGCCGGTGTGCGGCGATCAGCTTGACGATCGCGCTGCCGACGATCACCCCATCGGCAATGGCCGCGATGCTGGCAGCGTCCTCCGGCGTCGCAACCCCGAAGCCCACCGCCACCGGAACAT
>JBKJZK010000076.1:0-4705 GCA_046715215.1 Nitrospiraceae bacterium | reverse complement strand
ATCGCTGTCCTGACTGATGCCCAAGGCGCGGATCTTCTGTTCCATGCGTCCGCGATCGGGATCGAGCAATCCCTTCGGCACGGCAGTAGGGTCGCTATACTCATGCCAGGTCGAATGCACAGCCCCTGGAATATGGCCGCCGAATTCGTAGGCCGCCCGCCCACGCACGTCGAGAATCACCAGGTCCGGCTGCCCCAAGCTCTGCTGAAGGGTTTCGGTATCAATAAGCAACGCGTGTTTCATGTCGTTCCCTTCATCATGGACCTTCAGCCTTCAGCCTTCAGCGCAGCCTTGCAGCTTCCTCCGTCTTGCTGACGGCTGATTGCTGATTGCTGATCGCTCTCACTCAGCGCGGCTGCAAGCGCACCGGACAGCGGAAACTCCCGCTCGTATACGACGAATCGATAGGGATCGTTCCCCGTCAGTCCATATCGAGTCTGTAACATCTCATGCTGCTTATCGGTCAGGATGTGATACTGCACGCGGGTTTTTACTTTCAAGCCCTCTGCCTGAGCCGGAAGTTGGTACGCAAACTGATATTCCCGACTGGCCAAGGGCAACAGGCGATTGTCATACAACTCGACGATGGCCGGCTGCCACATGATCCAGCGGCCCATCGTCGATATTTGGTGATCCAGCACCCGTCCCTGCTGATCTTCCACGGAAAACTCCACCGTGAAGTATCGATCGGGATCGCCAGTCGGAATCTTATGGCCGGCTCCTGCGTTGATCAACGTGAGCGTAAATCCGACTCGATCGCCTGGCTTGGGCGAAGCGGTGTCGGCCTTCACCTGCATCGCCACCGCCTGCTTCACCATATCGGGGTCGTGCCCGCCGCGCCAGAGGTGCCGGCGTCCACGCCGGATCGGACTATTCACCGCAATCGGCCGATCGATTTCAGGCATGTGACAGCTCTGGCAAATGAAACCCCGCTCCTGCATGAAGAACTTACCTTCGTATTCCGCGTAAGTCCCGCAAGGCCCCACATTATAAAACTGGGCCGGTCCGGACACGACATTGTGACAGCGATAACAGACCTGCGCCGTTCTAAAATTCGGATCGAACTTGGTCGGGTGCGGCGCGGCCGAATCTTCGAACGGTCCGTAGATCACTCCGTCTCGCACATGACAGGCCGCGCAAGTCACCGATTCTTTCTGATACTCGGGATCGTACTGGGGATTGGGCTCTTGAACCACTTTCTCCACCCGCCCTCGCGGAATCTCTTTCACCAATGTCGGCTGCTGGTTTTCCAGCGGAGTATGACAGTTCAAGCACACCCAAATATTCTTGTCCTTTTTCCAATAGGCCTGAAAGAACGGATCCTCATAGGCATGGGCATGAATACTCGTCTTCCATTCGTCGTAGATTTCTCGATGGCATTGGCCACAAGACTCCGCCTTCAGGCTCGTCAGACCCTCTGGAATTTTTTGAAACGGAATCGCATGGGCATAATCCGACCGCAACCCGAAAATCACCACCGGTTTGATCTCAGTGTAGTACAGATAGACGAGCACACCCGCCAGGACACAGCCGAGCAGAATTTTGACAGTGGTCGTCATGTGCCCAGCAACGTTTGAATGTGGCGATCGACTGAGGCGGCCAAGGCGGTCAGATGATACCCTCCTTCGAGCGACGAGAAAATGCGCCCGCCGGCATGGCGCTTGGCGATGCCGGCCACGATGCCGGTGAGGTCCGCGTAGCCCTCCTCCGTCAACCCCATGCTCGCGAGTGGATCGTCCCTATGCGCATCGAAGCCGGCCGAGATGATCACGAATTCCGGTTTGAACGCATCGGCCGCCGGCACCAACGATTTCTGAAAGACAGCGCGATACTCCTCATCTCCCTCACCCGCTTCCATCGGCACGTTGATCGTGAACCCTTCGCCTGCTCCCCGTCCCCGTTCCGATTCTTCGCCCGTTCCCGGATAGAGAGGGAATTGATGTGTACTGAAGAAGAGCACGGAGGGATCGTCCTCGAAACTATGCTGCGTGCCGTTGCCATGGTGCACATCCCAATCGACAATCAACACGCGCTTGAGGCCATGCTTCTTCTGCACATAGCGCGCGGCAATCGCCACATTATTGAAGAGACAGAAGCCCATCGCGCGCCCCGCTTCAGCATGATGCCCGGGTGGCCTCACCGCACAGAATACATGCTCCACTTGCCGGCTCATGATCGCATCAACAGCGGCCAAGGCCCCGCCGGCTGCCAGATAGGCGGCGGTCAATGAGCCTGGAGACATCGAGGTATCGGGATCGAGCGAGACCCGCCCACTCGTCGGTGCCTGAGTCTTCAGCATCGCAAGATACGAGGGCGTGTGGATCTGCGTAATCCACTCGACCTCAGCCTCTCGCGGTTCAATCCTGGTCAGCCGCGCCGCAGTACTGCTCTGTTCCAGCTGCTGCATGATGGCGCGCAGCCGATTGGGCGACTCAGGATGCCCGGCCCCCATGTCATGGCCGAGATAACGTGGATCTAAGACAAGTCCGGTACGTCCCATGCTGTAATCCAGTGATCAGTGATGCGTGATGGGTGATTAATGACCGATAAGAAGGCTAATCCCCACTCATCACCCTTTACTCGTCACTCATCACATTTGTGAATCGTAACATGCAGGAATCGGCATAGACAACGAGCGCTCGCTGCTGCTATCGTCGCTTATATTGGAGGAGGAGATGCCAAATCCCCGAATCGAACCGCTCAAGAAAGTCCTGACGATTGATCCGAACGACGAGGTGGCCTGGTTTGGTCTTGGGAAGGCTTACATGGAAGATGCAAACTTCGAAGAAGCGGCCAAGGCCCTTCAACAATGCGTCACGGTGAAACCTACCTACTCAGCCGCCTACTACGCCTGGGCCCAATCACTGCACAAGCTGGGTCGAATCGACGAGTGCCGAACCGTCTGCGCCACCGGCATTGATGTGTCCACGAAAAACGGCGACGCGATGGTGACGAAGAATTTCGAACTACTCAGAAGCTCGCTGCCCTCGTGACAGGTCATACTCAAAACCAGCCTCTGCAGTCCTTTAAATCGACGACACACCCTCATCAGAAAACTCAAGCAAAAGAATCTCGGGCACCTGACTGAGATCAGTTGACCTTATGGGGTCATCACAGAAGCGGCGAGCCCTAAATGCGGTTGAAGGATTCAGTGAGAAGGCATCGGATGTGACGTGCCGCATTCGGGACCCGAGATGTGAGGCGACCTTTTATTTGCGCTGAGGAAACACTAAAGGCCTTGTCGGCGGGAAAGATTGTTGAAGCACTGTAGAACAAGATCCTTAATATATGGAATGTCGTCCCTTCTCTGAAGTGAGACTTCGCGCTGGAAGCTTCCAAATCTGAATTTCTTAGCCTGAGAACGGATCGGTCGTGCCTTCCCCTGGAGCGCTGCCGCGACGCGCCATCGCCCTAGGCAAAGCACCGTCCGCGATCCATTCTCTCATCGTCGGTTGGAGGGGATGGGCACGGAGGTTCGCGCCAGAGCGCCATCCAAGAATCAGCGGCTGAGAACGAGGAGCTTGCGACGGCATTGCGACGTTGCGTCGCAGTTTTAGAGGAGCAGGCGGCTGATACCGACACAGTCAGTGGCGGATAGAGACCAACGCATTCTGGCGCAACCGAAGCTGCCCACCCCTCGCCAGCCGATCTCACATGCTTTTCTGTCGCCGAATAGGACGGCGAAAGCGCATTTAGAAACTCATCTTGTTGAAGATGTACCGTCCCACTCTGAAAGAAGTGCGACGTGGCCTTTGCGTGTGGCTCGCTTTACATACGCCTTGTCTGCCGTAAGATAGAGCCCTTTTGTTCTGATGGCCAAGACATGGTAGGCCGAATCATAGAACGTCACGCCCTTCACGGCGGCCATGTGTTCCAACACTGCGAGTGCATAGTCCGTCCGCAGAGGAGCTTCTTCAAAGTCGTAGTCGAGCAACGCGCTCATGAGTTCCATCGCCATTGCCGGCTGTTTCAGCCCCAACACATTACCGACTTCATAACGCCAAAGGGTCGGGAGCCTGACCTTGATCTGTTCCGCCACCAGCGCTTCTTGAAGCCGGAACGCCTGGCGATGATCGGGTTCGTCCTCTTTCTCTAACACCCATTTCAGAATGACGGACGCGTCGGGCACGATGATCATTCGCCCACTCTCTTCCGGTCCCGCCTGACGGCGGCCACGATCTCTTCTCCGCTCATCGTGGCGCTCCGCTGCCTCAAGCCTCGCAACGTCTGTGTGACATGCTCTCGCTTCCGCCGGAGCAGTTCTTTTCTCAGCGCTTCATTGACGACTTGGCTTCGTCGCCGAGGCGGAACAAGCCGAAACAGTTCTTCTCTGACTTGCTCATCGATCGACACATTGAGCTTGGCCATGAAATCCCCCTAACAAGTCGTCAATACTGTGCGCCTTAAGTATGCTCTTAAGTTATGCGCCTAGTCAAGATTTGTCATTACGCTTTGGTTTGTCTTGTGTGTTTGATTGAACCAAACACACAAGACAAACCAAACAAACCAGAGCAACCAGCTGCTCTTCACGCTTCACGAACGACATTCATTAGACCGGCTCCGCTCCTTCGTCATCATCATCGGCTGAGCGGCCGAGGGCTTCCGATTGTCGCTTGGCGAAT
The DNA here is from genome assembly GCA_046715215.1 of Nitrospiraceae bacterium. Classification (GTDB taxonomy): domain Bacteria; phylum Nitrospirota; class Nitrospiria; order Nitrospirales; family Nitrospiraceae; genus Palsa-1315. The sequence goes on along the minus strand of JBKJZK010000076.1, from coordinate 83 downwards.
TCCTCGTACACTTCATCGAGCCAGCGGCTCGCGCAGCCAAGGATCTCCCTGACCAACGGTTCCGTTTGGCCCGTACGTTTGAT
>JBKJZK010000075.1:0-3809 GCA_046715215.1 Nitrospiraceae bacterium | reverse complement strand
CTCGCGCAGTACGGAAAGGGTCCGAGGGGCGAGCCCGCCGGCCGAAGGCTCGTCGTAGCAGCGGATCGGCGATTGCAACAGAAGCGCTCATGAGTAATGCGGGTTTAATAAAGGTCCCCGTTGTACGTGACAGAACATTGCGCGGGGAAGCGGCGGTAGGAGCGAATCATGAAGGGCATGGGAGCCTCGCAGGGAGAGTTATTCTAGGGGGGGAAACGAAGAAAGACGCAAGGGTTGCATAACAAAATATCCATAGTGTGTCAATTTGCACAGATCATGAACCATGTTTTATAAGAAAGTCGGACATCATAATGGCACCAAAGGGGACCGTCAGCACCCTGAACCGATAGGAGAGTTCCTCCTTAGCTCAGAGTTGGCCGGTCTGGCCCTGTGGTGGTAGGAAGCCGGCTGGGTTACACGGGAGACAGTCACATGAAAGACCACGCAGGACGAAGCATTTCAGTCTGGATGGCAACCACCAAGTTGCCCGGATTTTCCAAGTTACTCGTGAATGAACAGGCCCACGTCTGTATCGTAGGAGCGGGCATCGCGGGATTAACTACCGCGTATTTGTTGGGACGGGCTGGGAAATCCGTCACTGTGTTGGACGATGGCCCGATTGTGTCCGGTGAGACCGAACGGACAACAGCCCACCTCGTGACCGCGTTAGATGACCGCTATGTGGATCTGGAGCGGTTGCATGGAGAAAAAGGGGCGCGGCTAGCGGCTGAGAGTCACTCGGCAGCCATTGACCGAATTGAACAAATCGTTCGTGAAGAACATATCGATTGTGACTTTGAGCGTCTGAACGGATACCTCTTTGTGCCGCCGGGAGAATCCCCCGACATCCTCGATGGAGAAATGGCTGCAGCGCAGCGTGCAGGCTTGCTTGATGTCCACATGGTTGCGCGCGCTCCCATCACATCATTCGATACCGGCCGAACACTGTGCTTTCCACGGCAAGCACAATTTCACCCCTTAAAATATTTGGCGGCAGTCTCGCAGGCCATCATTAGGGATGGGGGACGCATTTATACAGAGACGCATGCAGCAAAGATCGAAGGTGGCGAATCAGCCCGCATCGAAACACAGGATGGTCACACGGTAACGTCAGGGACAGTGGTGGTGGCGACCAATACTCCGGTCAATGACCTATTAGCCATTCATACCAAACAGGCTGCGTATCGCACGTTTGTGATTGGAGCGACCGTGCCGGCGGGCTCAATCAGTAAGGGGCTATATTGGGACACATCGGAGCCCTACCACTATGTACGTCTGAGCCGTTCATTATCGGTCGGGAGTGATGTATTGATTGTGGGCGGGGAGGATCATAAGACTGGGCAGGCCGATGATGCCGAGGCCCGCTATCTGAGGTTGGAGGAATGGGCACGCGCCCGTTTTCCAATGATGACGGATATCGAATTCCGGTGGTCCGGCCAAGTCATGGAAACAGTCGATGGCCTGGCCTTTATCGGACGAAATCCGATGGACGAACCAAACGTCTATATTGCGACCGGAGATTCGGGCAACGGCATGACGCACGGGACCATTGCCGGTATATTACTCACCGACTTAATTCAGGGTCGCGACAATGCCTGGTCTACTCTGTATGAGCCATCTCGCAAGACGCTCGGTGCGTTGAACATCTTTGCCAAGGAAACTCTCAACATGGCCGCGCAGTACGCTGATTGGGTCACCCCCGGGGACGTCAAGGAAGACGTGTTAGTTCCTCCCGGCTCCGGTGCCGTTGTCCGCCGCGGCCTGAAGAAGATCGCCGTGTATTGTGATGATGCAGGGCAGCTACACAAAAGTTCAGCAGTGTGTCCTCATTTGGAAGGCATTGTGGCTTGGAACCATTCAGAACAAACCTGGGACTGCCCTTGCCATGGATCCCGATTCGACAGGTTTGGGAAAGTGGTCAATGGACCCGCTATTACGGATCTACCTTCTGCGGAAGAGCCTCCGGCGCATTAAACCAACGCATTAAACCAATAGGAACTGGTGTCCACAGATGCCCACACAACTCCACCTCCATCAGGAACGATATTGGGTTTTTTGGTAAATACCATACCGTTCCTTATGGGAGGCGCCGATGCATCTGCAACGTTGTTATAACGCCAGCGAGGATACGTTTCCCTTACCGCGACACATGAAGGAGCGCTATGGCCCGTTTGGGTTTCCTGTTCCCTCCAACGCGCGTCGCCCGTATATCACCTCCAACTTTGTGATGGGGCTCGACGGCAGGGCCTCGTTTAGAGAGTTGGAGGGCCGGAGCGATGGCAAGACAGTTTCAAAGAGCAGAGAAGATCTCTGGCTGATGGATTTTCTGCGAGCGCATCATGATGCACAGTTGATCGGTGCGAGTACGCTCCGTGATGAACCAAACCCTGAGGGGCGGGGCTGGGACTACGGCATCGATGACGATGAATTGCGGATATATCGACAGGATACCCTCGGGCTCGGCCGGCAGAAAGTCCTCATCCTCAGCGGTTCCGGGAACATCGATCTCACTCTTCGCATCTTCAGTTCTTCGCGAGTTGAAGCTTGGATCATTACTGCTCGGGAGGGGCAAAAGAATCTCCAGTCGCAGCTCAAGAGCTTAGGCCTGGAAGGAACGATTAAAATCCTCTCCGTGGGTGAAGGAACGCGGGTTGATCTTGCCGCCGTCGCACAACTGCTCCGGCAAGAACATGGCATCCGGACGCTGCTCTGTGAAGGCGGACCAACTCTGTATGGAGAGATCCTCAGGGACCAGCTGATCGATGAGGACTTTCGGACGCTGTCCTTCCAGGTCTTGGGTGAGGTCACCAAGCCCGGGATCGACCGACCGACGGCGTACGGTCACGTGAGCTATACACCCGAAACCGCACCATGGTTTCGATTGATAAGCCTTCACTATGCGCTACCTCACCACGCATTTTTCCGCCTACGGTACGAGGGTCCAAGAAAGCTTCAGGACTGAGTCACTGAGGTTGTGAGATACGATGCTGTGATGCTACGTAGGGCGATAGTGCCTGGATGGTTAGCAGCATGCTCAAAAAAGGCCGTCCAGCAAGGCCGCAGTGAGGTGAAGCAGGCTGAGGGTCGAGGTCAAGGTTGAGCCAAGAGCAAACTCTTGCAATTTCAGCCTTGGCCTGACCCTTAACCTTCCAGAAAGCGGGCGGCCTTTTTCAGCATCCTGCTAGCAGCTGACCGGCATGTCGACGAAGTGCAACTACCTGGGTGTCCGTTATCGAAGTCCTCGCCGCCGCCCCTTCATTAAGGAGCCCGGCTTCATGTCGGTTATGCTGCGGCGCGAAACGGTTTAAACTTCTGTTCGGCTTTAGCCGCCAAGACAAAGTCGCTCTCAGTCAGACCCTTAATCTTGTGCGACCAGATCTCGATTTTGCACTTCCCCCAGGCCAGATACAGATCAGGGTGATGGCCCTCGGCCTCCGCGACAGCCCCAACCTCGTCCACAAATACCAGCGCCTGCGCGAAGTCCTTGAAGGTGTAGAGCCGGACCAAATGCCCTTGTCCGTTGAGTTTCCAGCCTTGGCCGAGTTCCTTCAACAACTCCCTCGCGCGGGGAGCCTTCAACGGCGGCACATTGCTTCCATCGCTACATTTCTTGTCTGTTAGTTTCATCGGAATCTCGCCTCATTGTTCTCGATGTCGCGTTCACTTACTGAGGAGGCGTGGTCGTCGTAGTCGTAGTCGTGGTGGTCGACGCTGAGCTTATTGCACTACTTGTTTTATCACTGGTTTGACCACTGGTGCGGCCGCTGTTTTGCTCACTGGTTTGACCACTAGTACGGCCGCTGTTCTGC
>JBKJZK010000074.1:0-4274 GCA_046715215.1 Nitrospiraceae bacterium | reverse complement strand
GGCCTGCCAGGAAGCGCCCTTCTATACGCTGGGACCGCTCACGACCGACATCGCGCCAGGCTACGACCACATCACCTCCGGCATTGGCGCAGCCATGATCGGATGGTTTGGCTGTGCGATGCTCTGTTATGTGACACCCAAGGAACACCTGGGCCTCCCCGACCGCGAAGATGTGAAGACCGGCGTCATCACCTACAAAATCGCGGCCCACGCAGCAGACCTCGCCAAGGGGCATCCGGGCGCGCAGATTCGGGACAATGCCCTGTCCAAAGCCCGCTTCGAGTTTCGCTGGGAAGACCAGTTCAGTCTTTCGCTCGATCCAGACACGGCAAGGCTCTTCCACGACGAAACCTTGCCGGACAATGCCGCGAAGGTCTCGCACTTCTGCTCGATGTGCGGCCCGCATTTCTGCTCAATGAAGATCACGCAGGATGTCCGGGACTATGCCGCGCAATTACAGGTAGATGAACACACAGCGATTCAAATCGGCATGAAGGAAAAAGCAGAAGAGTTCAAGAAGACCGGAGCGGAAATTTACCGGTAGGAGTTCCCAATGGCTAAGCCAAAACCGGCGCCCCTTCGAGAAAGAGACATCACGCGCCAAATCGCGCGGGAATACTACAAGGAGTTCGACCAGCTCATCGAGAGCGATGTGATCATTGTCGGCGCCGGGCCTTCCGGGTTGATCTGCGCCCATGATCTGGCTGCGATGGGATTTCGGACGGTCATCGTGGAACAAAGCCTTGCCCTTGGCGGCGGCTTTTGGTCGGGCGGCTACCTAATGAACAAGGCCACGATCTGCGAACCGGCCAATGAGATCCTCGAAGAGATCGGCGTGCCCTGCAAGAAAATCACGGAATGCGAGGGGATGTACATGGTCGATCCCCCGCACGCCACCGGCGCGCTGATCGCTGCTGCGTACAGAGGCGGTGCCAGAATCATGAACCTCACGAGAGTGGTCGACCTCATTCTACGGCGCGACGGCATTCTCGAAGGCGTGGTGGTCAATAGCACGACGGCTGAAATGGCCGGCCATGACCTCATACACGTGGACCCCATCGCACTCGAAAGCAAGATCGTGGTGGACGCGACAGGCCACGATGCCGTCGTCGTGGAACTCTTGCACAAACGCAATCTCTACAAAGCCGTGCCCGGCAACGGCGCCATGTGGGTCTCTCGCTCCGAAGAAGAGGTGATGGACCGGACCGGCGAGGTCTATCCCAACTGTTTCGTCATCGGGTTGGCAGTGGCGGCAGTATACGGCACCCCGCGCATGGGACCGGCGTTCGGATCGATGTTGCTCTCAGGGCGTTACGGCGCTGAATTGATCAAAAAGAAGTTGAAGAACGAATAAGCTATTTCCGGCGGTGCTTGGAGGCTGATCAAAAAGGTCATCCAGCAAGGCCGCAGGGAGTGCGAACCCGCAGGCGTACTTCTGAGTACGTTGAGGAGTTCGCACGACTGAGAACGACTCTGGAGACCTTTTTCATCGGCCGTACCATGGATGTTCAGGATTTTCTGATACAAGGCGAAGGCCACGAAGAGGATAAACGCGAGGCCTGGCAACTCTTTCAACAGGCCTATGAACGCCAGATGAAGGGCGAACTGGAAGAAGCCGTGACGCTCTACAAGAAATCGATTGAGACGCATCCGACTGCCGAGGCCTTTACCTTCCTCGGGTGGACCTACAGCTTCATGGGACGTCTCGATGATGCGATTGAGGAGTGTCACAAGGCCATCGCGCAGGACCCCGACTTCGGCAACCCGTATAATGATATCGGGGCCTATCTGATCGAAAAGGACGAACTCGACGAAGCGATTACCTGGTTTCAGAAAGCCCTCCAGGCGAGACGCTATGAGAGCCCGGCCTTCCCTCATCTCAACCTGGGTCGGGTCTACGAGCGCAAGGGCCAATGGACCGAGGCTATCGATTCCTACAAGAAAGCCCTGGTCCTCAATCCCAGTTACGCCTTGGCAAAAAAAGCGCTGGGACGATTGATCAGTTCGTTGAACTGAACTGATTGGCTGGTTTATCTCGTTTGTCTTGTTCATCTGGTTTCTTTGGTTCAAGAGGGGAACAGTACGGTTCAACTACGTGGCTCGAGCTAGAAAACCATGGCGATCTAGACTACCCAAACAAATCAGACCAACCAAAACAACGAGACAAACCAGAGAAACCAAATGAACCAGACAAACAAGACAGACGAGAAGACCGTGCTCGTGGGAGTAACGGATATTTTCTTTTACACAAAAGTCCGCGACGCCCTGATGTCGAAGGGCTACCGGATCGAACGGGCTCGAACGCAGCAGGACATCGCTGAAAAGGCCTCGGCCACTATCCCATCCCCATCCGCGGTGATTTTGAACATGAATGACGAGACACTAAACGCCTTTCAAGCCCTGGAAACTCTCAAAACCGACGCACACTCGAAGACCATTCCCATCCTCGCCTTCGCCAATCACGAAGAAGTCGACACGTTTAACCGGGCCAGAGCGCTGGGGGTGACCAAGATTGTCTCGCGCAATGAGTTCTCCGCTCGACTGAGAGACCTGGTGGAGGAAATTCTCGCGGCAGGGGTAAGGGGTGAGGGGTGAGGCGTATAGGGCGGAACACTGCCTTTCGTCTCACGCCTAACGTCTCACGGATTTAGGATGAAACAATCACGCCTCCACGATCTCCACACGAAGCTTGGTGCGACCTTTGAAGAGGTCTCCGGATGGGAGATGCCCGCTCACTATGGCAAGTGGGTCGCGGAATATCAGGCGGTGCGCCAGGCAGTCGGACTCTCCGACCTCTCGCACCGGGGCAAGATCCGCGTCACCGGCGACGATCGCGTAAAATGGCTGCAGGGCCTCATCAGCAACGACATTCTCCCCCTCCAGCCAGGCCAGGGCAGCTATTCGAGCTTTCTCACTCACAAGGGCAAGATGCTCGGGTACTTTCGAGTCTATACACTATCCGACAGCCTGTGGCTGGAAGATGTCGGCGAGGTCGGCGACGCCACGTTCCAAGCGCTCCGAAAGTTCCTTCTCTACGGCATCAAAGCAAAGATGGAGAACTGTGCAGAATCCTGGGGGCTATTGCTTGTCAGTGGCCCCAAGGCCTGCGCGACTGTCAACGCCGCCTTCGGCGTTGAAATGAGCGACCTCAAGCCAGTGAATGCCATCGCAGCCAAGATCGGCGGCCATGCCTCATTTGTCCTGCGTACAGAAGAAACCGGAGAGATCGACCTCGAAGTATTACTGCCGGTTGACGCCCTCAGCACGGCCTGGGAACGGCTCATGGAGGCCGGCGCGACATACGGCATCAAGGCGGTCGGCGGTCACGCTCGTGAGGCCCTCCGCATCGAAGCAGGGCTACCAAAGGCCGGGCCGGACCTCAACGAAGAGATCGTCCCACCAGAAGCGAACCTGGAAGGGAAAGCGTTCAGCTTGAATAAGGGCTGCTATCCTGGGCAAGAAGTTGTGGCGAGGATGGACACCTACGGCAACGTACGGCGGCACTTAGTCGGGCTCGTCATGAATGGCTCGATTATCCCGCTGAGGGGTGCCAAGATATTCAGCGGAGACCGGGAAGTCGGCTGGGTGAGCAGCGCCACGGACTCACCACAGCTGCAGACTCCTATCGCCCTGGCATTCCCACTCCGGGACTTTTCAGCCCCCGGCACCAACCTCACCATTGAAGTCGATGGCGCTCGTCTCGACGCGACGGTTCGGGCGCTCCCCTTCTACCGCCGCTCCTAGCAGGACGCTGAAAAAGCCCGCCAGCTTCGTTCTCGCATCACTTAGAGGCTCAACGTACAACACAAGTACGATTCGCCTCTTCGCTCGCTGCGGCCTTGCTTGGGACCTGGCGCGTCTCGGCGCGCCAGGGCTGGGAGGGTGAGAAGTCTGGACTTTTTGAGCATCCTGCCACTTTACTTTTCCGGGTTCCGGACCGCTGTGACAGCCGACGCGAAAGCCAGCAAGCTCTTCCGCTCGTCATCTTCAAGCGCCAGCAAGAGGTGGGTCTCCTCGGCATGCATCAGGCGAAGACTCAGGAACGGTTCCTCACGGCGTTTCTCTTTATTGTCCCACATCGCATCGATCACCTGAACTTTGTCCAGCTGACCGACCGACACCACGTCGTAACGAAAATACGAATCGCCGATGACTATGTCGAACAGCACGTTGCCGGCAGTAAGCAACACTAGAATAAAGCGCCCCTGATCTTCGTAGCCCTCCGGCAAAAACTTGTTGATGTGGCAGATCGCGACTTTGCGATCCCCTAAGGC
>JBKJZK010000073.1:0-4561 GCA_046715215.1 Nitrospiraceae bacterium | reverse complement strand
CGTCATCGCCGGCCGTCGGCAGGGTCCAGCCGGCTTAACCAGGATGATTCAAGAATGCTTCTGTCCAATCGCCGATGCCGACTCAAGCAAGACGGGCGCGCCTAGTGGGAAAAGCGCGATTGGCAGGGACAAGGCACACACGTCACGCGAGTCTTGCTCCTCGCGCTTGTCGCGCGGCCACCACGCCATTTCAGGACTATCCGTCATGAATAATACGGGCTAACTCGTTACAGGGAGTCAGATGGCACAAAAATTTGGCAATGGACGCTGGGTACAGGAAGGGTTTCTGGACAATCGCGTTGACGGAACGATTGTGGGACAGATCGTGTTTGCGGTAGTCGGCCCTGTCGATGTGTATTTACGGGGAAATTTCAAGGCCGATATCGCGGGCCAGGTCATTCAGTTTCGGAATCGTCGGTTTGAGGACGAGGACATTGCCGGGCAGGTGATTGGTGACATGGAAAACCCACAGATTGGGGATGTGAACTTGATCTCGTTCGATCCTCATCCGAATCTCACTCCTCATCCGTATATCGAATGGTTCTCGACGAGGAAGAATCACTATCGCAGCGAACTGGAACCGGCAGATGCCTGGATCGTTCACGCATCGGAGGTGGGAGAGATCGATCGGGTGAGTCGAACGATTCGTGAGGCCCTCGCTGGGCGGGTGACTGAACGATCGACTCGGGAGCCCACCGATTGGGTGTAGCGGACTAGAATCCGTCTCTCGTTCCCCGTCAAGCGTATCTCGAATCGAGCTAGGTAAAAAAGACGGTCGCAATTTCGGTATGGTCGGTATGATCTGCCGCCTGCATCCCCGTCAAACGTCGCGTGCGTTTCTGGATCCAGATATCGCCAGGAGTCAGTCGAAGGGGATTGACCTGCTGAGGAACCGACTTTTTCCACGCTGAGGGGAGGGACTCGGTGGCCCCTGAGGGGGGTTGCTCTAGACCGAGAAAAAGGGCAACCGATACCGTCTCAATGGCTTCAGAAGAGAGAAGAGCCGCAGGCTGGCGTTCCCCAACCAACTGAACCCGTACGACGCATAAGCCCCCTTCCATCATCCCTAACCGAGCCGCCGCGCCACGAGAAAGATCGAGGATCCGGCTGTTGACATAGGGACCGCGGTCGGTGATTCGTACGTGGAGATGTTTCCCGTTCGCTAAATTCACGACCCGGACCACGCTGCCGAGTGGGAGGGTTCGATGGGCCGCGGTCAATGCCTCCATGTCGAACAGCTCGCCGTTGGCCGCCTGCTTGCCATGAAACGACTCGCCATACCAGGAGGCCACCCCACGATCCTCAATCCCCACGTCCAATTGAGCAGTCCCCTTAGGAACCCACGAACAGGCACCCAGGAGCATTCCCAGACTGAGACTCATCGCCCAAAACAGCAGACGTCTGCTTCCACGAGTTCGACTGATCATCTAACACCGCCTCTTGTTCCTGGTTGAACCAACTGTCCACAGGATCCTGGCCTGTGTACCCTTACAGTACGGTCCAGCCGATGGTCCCACAATAACGAAAGCGTAGCCCCTAATCCCCTACGTTGGGATGAGGGAAAAAGGAGAGATCGATAAGGAACTGTACGACAAGAGCCAACTATCTTGGCTGAAAACCTAGAAGCCTGTATTTATATATAGAAGAAAGTACTTGTGCCAGTCAACCCATAATTGGTACTAACGCGGACGACTTGATGGGGCCATCCCTGAACCGTCATACAGCCCCTACCTCGAAGATAACCCAAGCCCGCATTATTTATGAATGCTCTGCTGCAATCGCCGATGCCTGACTCAAGCGAAACGGGCGAGACTAGCGGGAAATGCGCGACTGGTAGGGAGAGGGCTCACACGTCACCGAGTCTCGGTCCTCGCGCTTGTCGCGCGCCACTCCGTTCGCGACGAATCGTCATGAATAATGTGGGTGTGGGCCCGTAGCTTCCTCGCCCATTATTGTCTTGGTGCCTGAATCAGAAGTGCTATTGAACCTGAATGATCCGAGCAAATACCCCGTCCCGCTGTTTGACATAGGTCAGCCACACCACCTCACCCACTCTGATGGTCTGAAGCGCGATCCGCTTCCCCTTTCGCACAATCCTGGTTTGGGCTGTCACCTTGGCCCCCACGGTCATATCGTTATGCTTGGTCAACGGTGTCTTGACGACAATCATCTGGGACGGTTGGGCGACGTTCACCGCCATCACTTGACCATGAGCCCGATAGGTCCGCCCGCTGGCTGCTTCACTGTCAGGCGGAACACAGAGCAGCACCATCAACGCAGTGATTGCGAATAGTGCCGCTCTCGCTTGACGCACGCTTGTCATCGATCGATCTCCCTGGCAGGACTATCCGCGCGAGCGGACTCTAGCAGGATCGAGAAAACGTGTAAAGCTGCACGCGGCTGGAACACGATATTGACTGGCCCAATCCGACTGAGTAAGATGCCCACGTGTTGCCTGTTAGGGTGCAACGTACCAACCCGCCGGCAGTACTCCCCAACTCAATCGATCCAATCACCACATATGATTGAAGTCCAACAGATCACGAAGCGGTATGGACAACATACCGCCCTTGATCGCATCAGTTTCTCCGTTGCCAAGGGCGAGGTATTGGCGTTTCTGGGCCCGAATGGGGCGGGTAAAACCACCACCATGCGCATCCTGACCTGCTTCATGCCGACCACCGAAGGCACCGCACGAGTGGCGGGTTTCGATTGTGCTGCCCAGCCGCTTGAGGTGAAACGCCGGATCGGCTACTTGCCGGAGACGCCGCCGGTCTACCAGGAGTTGACGGTCGCAGAGTATCTTCAGTTCGCGGGCCGTCTCCGAGGTCTGAGTGGGAAAATACTCACCGCATCCATGCAGCGTGAAATCGAGCGGCTCGGACTTGGCACGGTGCAATACCGGCTCATCGGGAATCTGTCGCGCGGATATCGCCAACGCGTCGGTTTGGCCCAAGCGCTGCTGCACGATCCCCCGATCTTAATCCTGGATGAACCGACCGTTGGGCTCGATCCGAAACAGATTATCGAGATTCGAGAATTAATCAAGAACCTGGCTGGATCCCATTCCGTCATCCTGAGCACCCACATTCTTCCCGAAGCTACCGCTGTGTGCCAGCGCGTCGTGATCATCAGCGGCGGGCGTATCGTGGCCGAAGACACTCCCGAACAACTCTCCGCGCGCTTGCGCCAGTCCGAAAAGATCTCGCTGACCCTCAAATCTCCCGCCACGGACACCGACAGTCGTTTGAAGGCGGTGCAGGGGGTCCAGAACGTCTTCACGAGCGGCACTTCCGGTACCTTTCTCCTGGAATGCGAACTTGGTCGGGATGTGCGGGAAGAAGTGGCTCGCCTGGCGGTCGCCAGTGGATGGGGGCTGCTTGAACTGAAGGCCATTTCCATGACGTTGGAAGACGTGTTTCTCCAACTGACCAGACATGAGGAAGGCCTCGCGCCGGACGCAGTGGTCGCCTCAGCAGAACCGGCAGGCCAGCCAGCATGACACCGGTCCAAGCCATCATCGCAAAAGAGCTGCGTTCGTACTTCGTCTCGCCCGTCGTGTATGCCGTGGGTTCCGTGTTTCTCCTGATCGTGGGACTGCTCGCCTATCTCTACGTTGTCTTTGCCGGAGCCCAGGCGATTCAGCTGATGCAGATGCAGGGAAGCGCCCAGATCAATCTGAACGACCTGGTCTTCCGGAATCTGTTTGCCAGCATACGATTTATCCTCCTGATTATCCTGCCGATCCTGACGATGCGGTTGTTCGCCGAAGAACGCAAACTCCGCACCTTTGAATTCTTGCTGACCTCTCCGATCGGCATCAACGAAATCGTGGCCGGCAAGTTTATGAGCGTATTCCTTGTTTTCCTGGGCTTGCTCGGGCTGACCGGGCTCATGCCGCTCACGCTCGCTCTTTTCAGTGATTTCGATTGGTATCCCGTGCTGACCGGTTACCTTGGACTCGTCTTACTCGGCGGCCTCTTTCTCTCTGTCGGCGTGCTGGCCTCGGCACTGACCGAAAACCAGATCGTTGCGGCCTTTGTGAGCATTGGCCTGTTACTGGTCCTGTGGCTCCTCGCCGGCTTGGGCTCACTGCTCGGGGATACGGCCATCGGAGAGGCCGTCTCGTACCTGTCATTCATGGAGCACTACGACCACTTGGTGCGCGGGCTGGTCGACACGAAGGACCTCGTATATTTTTTCAGCGGTCTGACCTTGATGCTCTTTTTGTCTCACCGAGTTGTGGACTCGGCACGGTGGAAATGAATCTCAAGAGGATTCCGCTAGGCGTGATCGGACTGACTCTGGCCGTGGCCGGAGCGATCGCCTATAGCCTCGCTCCGGAGAAACTCTGGCTGGTCGCCCTCATGGAAGGATCGGCGCTCCTCTGCCTCATCCTCTTTTTTGTCGTCCATTTCAGTGGCCTGAAAACCTTCTCCACCCGTCGCTCTACGCGCATGGGTGCAAACAGCCTGCTGATGATCCTCCTCTTCATCGGCACTCTCGCGATCGTCAACTTTCTCGCTGCCCGCCACTCCATTCGTTGGGATCTGTCGGAGAA
>JBKJZK010000072.1:0-4391 GCA_046715215.1 Nitrospiraceae bacterium | reverse complement strand
GGGTAGGGGTAGCACCCGGCGTATTCTTGACCCTCAGCCTCGACCTGAGCCTTCCGAATAGGACTCGCGCAGTGTGAGGATTAGCCAGGTTCCATGCCCTGTCCCTTTTCGCTCCCAGGACTTTTTCGGCATACTGTCACGGACAGGGACCCTCCCGTGTGCACACCCTCAGCCGGTCTATTCGTTTTCGATCCGGTAATCAAATTTGATTCAGCTCCGAATCGTTTTCGATTCACGTAAACTGCTTTCCGTACTTCTATAGCAGGCTCCGTCAGTCGCAATTCCTGGAAAAACCGAAGACTGCGACAGATGACAAGTGCATTTTAGAGAAGGCACGCGGCTTGCTGGGTATTCGATTAGCCCGGATTATTCATGAATGCCGTGCGAGATTATGGGCCCTACTTATGGGGTAGTTAACTAATTGGAATTGCATGGTCTATAACGCGGCTCACATGGCCACTTACACGCCGATTGGGATCACTGAAGGCGCTCCAGGCTTGTGTTTTTGGCTGATCCCGGGAAAAGAGGATAGGCGTTTTTCACCCGTCACCACATCATCACAACAGCAAACGGAGGTTTCTTATGAAGAAATACGGCATCTTGGCGCTGCTATGCCTCGTGGTAGGGCTGAGCGCCTGCTCGAATAGTAATGATGCTGCTCCGGCGGCATCTCAACCGGCCGCCAGTACCGTTAACTTCATTGCCACCGACGAGCCGGGCCCCTGGTTCAAGTGCGTCGGGAACGGCTGTGTTCCTGCCGGCACTGAGTCTCTGGCCATCGTCGCACCAAACACTGTGGTGAAGATCACCAACGGAACACAGACCAACACGGTCCATACCTTCACGAGCCTGCTCTATCCGACGGGAGCGAAGAACATGCCGTTTGACCAGCCGGAGGGCGCCTTCAGAGGGAGCAGGACCGTGAGATTGGTGGACCCAGGCCTCTATGTCTTCGTGTGCAAGCTGCATCCATTCATGCTTGCCGCGACGATCGTGGACGACCCGGCGACGGTGCATCCGACGAAGGTGGATCTGGCCGGGAAGCCGGCACCGGCATATGACCTCGGCGAAACTTTTAATCTTGTCAATGGCATCAACAACATACCCACGAGCAGCGACCTCGCCACTCGGCTCTTGCGAGCCTTCTTCCTGATCACCAACCCGGCGAACTATCAAGATCACAACCCTGTCACGAATCCTACGCTGGCCTGGAACATCGCCTATCCCGCGGGCGTGGACGTCAGGATCACTACTGGAGCGGTGGTTGATCTCAAGGACACCCTGGAAACTCGCTACCCCACTGCTGGTATTGCCATCCCGGGGCCGCTCACGCCATTAGTTGACGGCGTTGGCGAAGTCTGGGTCGACGCCGAGTATGAGAAGTCAGCCGGCAAAACCAAGCCAGGTACTGCGACGGCCGTGGACGTCACCTCGTGGTTAGTCACCAAGAAGGTTGCCCTGCCAGGCATCAACATGAACAACCCCCACAACATGTGGACCAGCGCAGATCAGTCGGTCATCTACCAGACCCAGTGGTTCGACACCAAGCTGACGGTATTTAACCGTACAACCGGTCTCATGCTACGGAACATCACCGTCGGCGAGTCCCCAGCCCACGTGATGACACGCGTAGACACGGACGATGTGCACGTGAGCCTCAACGGCGAGGACGCCGTACTTGAACTCGGCCCGCTCGCCACTAACAACACCATCGGCCGCCGGATTCTTACGCAGGCCGCGGGTGAGAACCCGGCGCAACCCCATGCACACTGGATGAGCCATGACGGCCAGACGATGGTGACGCCCAACTCAAACACCAACGATTCCACCAGGATTGACATTCCTACTAACGTCATCCAGGCCAAAACGCTCACCGGCGCACTTCCTATCGCGAGCGGCATGATGCCTGACTCGAGTAAGTATTATGTCTCCAACTATCTCGACAGCACGATCACCTGTATCTCAATTTCTACCACCCCCGCCTTGATGTGTCGGAGCGGAGGCAACGGCGTCGCGACCAAGACTATCCCCCTTCTCCTTGGTGGCAGTGGACTTGCGAACTACGACCCGATCGGTGGTACGGGTTTCGCGACGTCGGGCGGCCTGCCGATTCAGACGCCGGTCAGCCCAGATGGACAATTCGTCGTCACAGCCAACACACTGACCGGGACGATCACGATCATCAACACCGTGACTGATACATTGGTGGCGGTGCTACCTTGCAGCGCGGGATGCCACGGGGTGAACTTCGGTGCGAAGTTAGGCGGTGGGTACTATGCCTACGTCTCGAGCAAGTTCTCGAACGATCTGATCGTCGTTGATCTCACTTCCCAGACGATTGTCGGTCGCATCGTCCTCGTGGCGGGAGCGGGCACGACCGTAGATGACACTACCGGGGTGACTGCCTTCGCAGGGATGGGCGGCCAGGGCGTCCTGCCGATTCCCAATGTGTATAACGGATGGGTGCAGAAGCTTCCGCTTGGTTTCTGTACTCCACTCACGGTCCAGCAGCGGAATCCGATCGGCACTCTTCCTTCCGTTAACTGCCCATAGGAACTTGTTCAGGGTGCCGGGATCATCCCGGCACTTAGCATAGATGCCTAGCCAAGGACCCGGTGAAGATGGCTCAATACCATCGCACCGGGTCCTTTGGTTTTGTATTTGTTCAGCTCCAGCCCACCCAAGAAAGCCGCGAGATCCAAATCCAGAGATATATATAGAGATAGATTGTTATGTGCCTTCTCGATCTGAGCCGGTTTCTTCCACTTTGACAGTTCAAAAGCCTCTATGCTATAGTCCGAGGAACTGTTGTGGTTCTAGGTTTTTTCTATCGATCCTCCCAGGGAACATGGCATGAGCGCGACGACATCGCATGTGATCATTGTGGCAGGGGCAGGACCAGCCGGAATGGCCGTGGCCAGTTGGCTCGCGAAGGCAGGCCATGAGGTCATTATCCTGAATCGCGACATCAAGTTCGGCGGGTTGGCTGAATATGGGATATTTCCTTCAAAACTCAAGCTCCGCGGCGGTCTCAAGAAACAGTACTGGGAGATGCTCGAGCAACCGAACGTCCACTATTTCGGCAATGTCTCAATCGGCAACGGCAAAGATTTCAGCGTCGAAGAGGTCCGCAACCTTGGCGCCAGCGCGGTCGTGTTTTCTATCGGCGCGCAAGGGACCAAGGCCATCGGTGTGGAAGGGGATTCGGCCAAGGGCGTATTCCACGCGAAGGATGTCGTGTACCACTTTAATCGGCTCCCTGGATTCGGCGATCGCCCATTTGAGATGGGCAGGCACGTGGCCGTAATCGGCGCCGGCGATGTGATGGTCGATATCGCCCATTGGCTGGTTCGCTACAAGCAGGTTGAACGGGTCACGGCGATCGTCAGGCGAGGACCCGTGGAACGGAAGTACAACCCAAAAGAAATCCGGGCCGTCTGTTCGAACATGGATATCGACGGAATCACAAAAGAGCTCGCTCGAATCAAGGATCGCCTTGCCGCGGTCGGCCAGAAGGCCGATGAGGTGCTGAAGGCCCTGACTGACGAGTTTACAAAATGCGAGCCGAAAGTCAGCGAGACGAAGATGGGGTTCAAGTTCCTCGCGTCTCCCAAGCGTATTCTTGTCGATGAGAACAACCGCGTTCGCGGCCTGGAAATGGAAGACAACAAGCTCGATCCAAAAGGGGAGGATACGGTCGCGGTCGGGCTGAAACAACATTATGAATTCCCCTGCGACGCTGTCGTCTTCGCGGTCGGCGACAAAGTCGATGAGTCCGTTGGATTGCCATACAAGAGCGGCATGTTCGTCACCAATCCCAACAAGACGGGCAACGATCCGGACGACGCGCTCTTTCAAGCCTATGATGAAACCGCAGGCAAGATCGTCGACGGCGTGTTTCTCGCTGGATGGGCTCGCAAAGCGAGTGAGGGCTTAGTCGGCATCGCCAAGCGGGACGGGGATTGGTGCGCAGAGGTGGTGAATCGATATTTGGCGACCAAACCGCCGGGCAACCACTCGAAGGTCGTCCTCGACAAATTGAAGACGATCCTGAATGGTCGGAAGAGCCATCCGGTGGGTGTGAAGAATCTCCGAGCCCTCGAAGCTGCAGAGAAGGCTCACAAGGGCGCGACCGATTGTATTGGAGAATTTAAGTACGCCAGCAACCAGGAAATGATCGGACTGATCGACCGCGGGAAGGCCTAGCCGGCCGTGAGTTTTCTACCCGTCCCCCCATTTGAGTTTTTCTCTGAGCACATCGTAGTAATTGCTCTCCGGAAATCGGATCAATCGGGTCCGGTGCTCCGAAGGCTGGACCACGACCGTATCTCCCTGTGTGATCGCCACTCCCACCTGTCCGTCGAGTGTCGCCATGGCGCCGTCATCTTTAC
>JBKJZK010000071.1:0-4209 GCA_046715215.1 Nitrospiraceae bacterium | reverse complement strand
GCCAACTCCGCCAGCGTCTTCTCGCCTTTGACTGCGGCGAAGGCCACCTGTGCTTTGAATGCCGCCCCGTGATGGCGTCTCGTTCGCTTCATCGCCTCGCTCCTTGGTTCGCCCCTTGGGCGTCGGTTACGCAAGGCTACCACTTATCACACTGTCCGAATTTCCGGAGCCCCCTCTGAGATGCGTATGGTACGCTGGGCGCAAATTGGCAGGACTACTAGCAATGGCTGTTAACTCACACTTTATACCGCAGTTTCTTCTGAAGGGCTTCGCCAGCCGTGAAGAAGGAAATGAGACCTACGTCTATGTGTTTCGAAACGATGCGCGATCCTTCGAGGCGAATACTAAGAACGTAGGCACCCAGAGAAACTTTTATGGCGATCCCCTGATTGAAGAGCCTCTCGCAGAATGGGAAGGACGATTTTGGAGTCTTGTAAGGCGACTTAGAGATGGAGACTGCAACACGAATGATAAGCCGTTGATTGACAGGTTTGTGGCCCAGACTCTTGTGAGAACTCGGTGTTTCAGGGATGGCGTACATGCTATTGGGGCAACCGTGATGGAGAGGGGGTTCCGTGAATTTCTCACTCCAGAAAGAACTCCGCTGCTGCTTCGCAAACTTGAAAATGACATTATAAACGGATCGGAAGTAACGGAATTACTGCAGAGTCTACCTGTCGAGGATCGACCTCACATGGAAATCCTTCTGAGGGAGACGCTCCAACATCCTGGCCTGCACGATGTATTGCGAAAGCTGATCTCAACGACTCTTTCTGACATTGATACAGCATCATCCGTGCAGAGTGCTCAGAGGCAGGTGCTAGAGGATGACAGGAATCTCGATAGGCGAATTCGTGACCTGAAAAAGATAATTTGGAGCGTCGAAATACACCCGCCTAATTCTCTGGTTCTGGGCGATATTGGGCCGCTCGTTAAGGGGGACAATTCACCAGCATGGGGACGCATATTTCATGGGGCTCCACAGGAGATCTGGTTTCCTCTGTCTCATTCGTGTCTTTTAATAGGACAAGGAGGGGATGCCTCCGATATTGTGCCCTCGGAAACCGTCAATTTGGCTTCAATTGAAAACAGTATAGAGTTCTTTGTCTCAAGCCAGCGGACAAGCCGAGAAGAAGAATATCAGAGGAGTTTGGGCTCACGAGCCGACCAACTTGCCGACGTGAATCTAGACGAGATGCAGGCGGTTATTAGAGAGTATTTGGAGCGTCCAGGGGGATCGTTGATCGTTGAAGATTAGGCCCTATTTCAACCAGAGAATTGTATTCTGCGCTGAGGGTTAAGCGATGCTGCCAGCTCAATTTGAAGAACGTTTTCGACAG
Source organism: Nitrospiraceae bacterium (assembly GCA_046715215.1). Taxonomy (GTDB): domain Bacteria; phylum Nitrospirota; class Nitrospiria; order Nitrospirales; family Nitrospiraceae; genus Palsa-1315. The sequence goes on along the minus strand of JBKJZK010000071.1, from coordinate 2,869 downwards.
ATAATGGCCGTAAAGATCGAAGAGATTGCCCTCTCCGTGCAGGCCGACTTTAGCCGAGTCAGCCGTGAGGAGGCTCAGAGAGGTCTTCTTTCTCCGATCAATACACATGGGTTAAATCAACGCAGGCGTTTCTGGACAATTGAAAGACGAGTCGCCGTTGCGGCGATTGCGATAAAACAGCTAGTTCAACTCATGCAGATCCCGCATGGTGACAATCTGGCTGAAAAATTAAAGTTGCTGGTCGAATCTTTCGCTCCCACAGGTTTGGAAGAGCGATCACTGGAATCAGGTCCCCCCATGTTAGATGAGCCACTCAAGTCGCGCTATCGAGAAGAATTGAGGGAAACGCGACGTATGGCTCTCAGCAAGGCAGCCCTTGAAATTGATCTACTTGTGGACGGCCTTCGAGCGAATGCCCCAAAGATGAGTTCGATACCATCCAACGAGTTAGGCGCACAGTTTAAAGCGATTCTATTGCTTGATCACCAAAAGGAGCTTCTGTTGGCACTTGTCAAGGCAGAGCATGCTGTATCGCCGGAAAAAAGGCACAAGTTTTTTGTGTCGGAAACGCTCGCTGGAACCTCCATTCTTCACGGCGGTTTGCCCGCCAACTATCAGGCCAACACCAGCGACATTGAGGCACTGGGTGACACACAGCTGTTGAGATTGGGGACTGGATCAAGAGGCTCTATCAATTTCAGTATTACACCCCTTGGCTTCAAGTACTCACAATGGTTGCGAGAAGTATCAGGCGAACCTGTTCAGAGAGTCACGGACGAAACACGTACCTACCTTGCGTCTGAGGCTTTTAGGAGTCGGTATCCGGTTGTCTATGAGAAGTGGGCACAAGCAGAGGCGGCTCTCTGGGGAGAAGATTCTGCTAGCCAATTGACAACAATTGGTCACTTGTGTCGAGAAGCCCTTCAGGAGTTCACCAGTGTTATTGTAGAGCAAGTTAAACCGCCGAACCTGAATTCGGAGAAAACTATGACCGTGGCAAGGATGAGAGCAGTACTTGACCATCTTGCGGGACAACTCGGCACAACCGAGAAGCCTTTCTTGGATGCACTATTGGCATACCGGGGTACCCTGGGAGACTTAGTACAGCGCCAGGAACATGGGGCTCAGAAGGAAGGCAAGCTTCTCGAATGGGACGACGCACGGAGAGTGGTCTTCCAAACAGCAGTGGTAATATTCGAGATCGATCACGCGGTCTCACGCTTGAAGTAAGTCCACATGTTTGGAGTGAATGCGTCAGGCACTGTTTCCTCTAGCAGGAGTGGGTTCCGGTGCTCCCTGCTGCGCGCATCGACCGAGCACATTCTGATCGTGCGCGGTCTGCGTGCAGAGGGAGCATTTGCCCGGCTCTATCAACTAAGTAGGGGAAGGCCGCAAACACAGTTTTTGTGCCACAAATAAAAAGGCCACCGTTTCCAGTGGCCTTCCTATTACTCCCCCTCCAGTTTCTGGCAGGAGTGGTGCGAGGTGGTCCCTATTGCGTAGATCTTTACATTCTCTCCCAGGTGGGCCTGAGGCTCTCTGGCGCGACCTTGGCGGAGGAATGGGGACCCACCGAGCCTCGGGCGATGTGAAAGCTGGAACTGACTGAGGGACTGCGGTCGCCAAAGCGACCGCAGCTGAAGGAATTCCAGAAGGTTCGCGTCGCTTGAGGCCTGAAGGGTCATTCCGGGAGCCTGGGAGCGCCAGAGAGCCTCAGGCCCGCCGCTAGGTCCCCATTTCCCACGACGCCAGATATTTTTCTTGTTCCTTCGTCAGCGTATCGATCTTCATCCCCATGCCGGCGAGTTTGAGGCGGGCGATTTCTTTGTCGATCACCGGCGGTACCGGATAGACCTTCTTCTCCAGCTTCTTGTAATTCTTCACCAGGTACTCCGCGCCGAGCGCCTGGTTGGCGAAGCTCATGTCCATGACGCTGGAAGGATGGCCCTCCGCGGTAGCGAGATTGACCAACCGTCCCTCGCCGAGCAGGCTGACCCGACGGCTTGTCTTCAGCGTGAATTGCTCGACGCCCGGTCTGATGAGGCGCTTTTTGCGGCTCAATTTCTCCAACGCAGGAATGTCCAACTCGACGTTGAAGTGGCCTGAGTTGCAGACGATGGCCCCTTCCTTCATCATGGCGAAGTGCTCACCGCGGATGACTTTGAGGTTGCCGGTGACCGAGACGAAGAAATCTCCGACCAGCGCGGCCTGCTCCATTGGCATGACGCGGAACCCATCCATCACCGCTTCAATCGCCTTGACCGGATCGATCTCGGTGACGACGACATCGGCGCCCATGCCCTTGGCGCGCATCGCGATCCCGCGTCCGCACCAGCCATAGCCGGCGACCACGAAGGTGGTGCCGCAGATCAGCCGGTTCGTCGCGCGGATGATACCGTCGATGGTGCTCTGGCCGGTTCCGTAGCGGTTGTCGAACAGGTGCTTGGTGTCGGCGTCGTTCACGGAGATCACCGGGAACTTCAGCACTTTCTTCTCGGCCATGCTGCGGAGTCGAATGACGCCGGTGGTGGTCTCTTCGGTACCGCCGATTACGTGTTTGAGCAGATCCTTCCGTTTGGAATGGATCAGTGAGACGACATCGGCTCCGTCGTCCATCGTGATCTGCGGCTTGTGGGCGATAGCCGATTGGATGTGCTGATAGTAGGTCTTGCTGTCTTCGCCTTTCATCGCGAAGGTCGGAATGCCGTCATGTTTGACGAGCGCCGCCGCGACCTCATCTTGCGTACTGAGCGGATTGGAGGCGCAGAGTCTGACATCGGCTCCGCCGGCCTGGAGCGTTTTCATCAGATTGGCGGTTTCGGTCGTCACGTGGAGGCATGCCGTGACCCGGAGCCCTGCAAAGGGCTTC
>JBKJZK010000070.1:0-2365 GCA_046715215.1 Nitrospiraceae bacterium | reverse complement strand
CGCACCAGGGTCGGCCGCTCGGCTTTCACGCGATCACGTCGCGGCCCGTGAAGGCGGGTGAGGCCAAGACGGTTCACCCACCCCGGCGCCCGGTCACGCCGAGGCCGGATCATCCGTGGCGCCAACGCCTGCGGCCGGAGCGACGAACACCGGCGACGGTGGCGAGAATCTAAACCGGACATGTCTACTTTGGGAGGAAGAGGACATTTCTATTTGGGCTTGACACAACCTACGCGTTGCGTTGACAACATGGGGACTCAATGTTACCGTCCTCGCCCATGCTGAAGCTCCGATTGGTGCGCCTGCTCTGGGCCATCCTCATTAGCTACGGTTTGCTCGCCGCACCTCTGGCCCATGCCGCCTCTCCTCCGGAGCCCCTCAATATCGTGGTCACGATTCCTGTCTTAAAGGACCTGACCGAACAAGTCGGCAGACCCCACGTACGGGTAACCTCCCTACTGAGCGGCTATGAAAACGAACATACCTATTCCCCCAAACCGAGTGATCTCGTCGCCGTCAGGAAAGCCAGGCTGCTGTTCGAAGTCGGTATCGGTCTTGAGGTCTGGGTTTCCTCCTTGGTGAAGAATGCCGGCAGCGCATCACTTCGGGTCGTCACCACCTCCAAAGGCATCGCGCTCCTTCGCGACAGGCCAAACCGTGATGGCGCAGCTCATGCCGCCGAAGAGGAGGAACGAGGGAATCCTCACGTATGGATGGACCCTGAGAATGTGACAACGATGATGCGGCATATCACGGAAGCGCTCATTCAGGCAGACCCGGCCCATGCGACGGAGTACCGAACCAATCAGGCATCCTATCTTCGGAGGCTGGACCAACTTCGAGGGGACTTGAGTGATCGGGTCACACGCCTTGCCGATCGGCGATTCATCGCCCATCACCCCGCCTGGCCGTACTTCGCAAGGCGCTTTGGGTTCCAGATCGTCGGGACGATCCAACCGCAATCCGGAAGCGAGCCATCGGCACTCCAACTTCACGGCCTCATCGCGAAGATCAATAAGGAACGGATTAAGGTCGTGGTCTCGGAAATTCAGCTAAGCCAAAAGATTCCCGAGCTGTTGGCCAAGGAGACCGGCGCGCGCGTGGTGGTGCTCACCACTCTCCCGGGAGGGCTTCCACACACAGAGACCTATCTCGACATGCTCCGTTATAATGTGCTCCAATTGGCAAACGCGCTGGATCCGGCCTAGCCCGCATTATTCATGAAGCTTCTGCTGTAAGCGCGGATACGCGGCTGCGGCGGGCAGTCTCGCCGTTCAGCCCTTCGACATACTGCACGAGTATGCCTCAGGGCTTTACGTCTCCGAGTGCCCGTCTCGCTTCGCGTCTGCACGCTTTCGCAACGAACCTTCATGAATAATGTGGGCTAACGGCCGATAGGCATCGGTTTCAGCGGCTTGGACTGAAAGGAGCTTTCACCGACGTGGTAAGTCAGTCGTCTCCTATCATTCATTTCGATCATGCCACCTTTGGGTTCCCTGAAGTGGTTGCACTTGAGGATATCTCGCTCGAGATTCAATCCGGCGAGTTCGTAGGGGTTATCGGGCCCAACGGGTCCGGCAAGACGACTCTCTGCCGCGCGGTCCTCGGTTTGATGGCTCCGCTGAAGGGCCACCTCAGAATTTTCGATTGTGCCTGTGATGAGCTACGCTGTCACCACCGGGCCAGGATCGGTTACCTGCCTCAGAAGGGAGTAGTCGATCGTAACTTTCCCGTCACGGTACTGGAAACCGTCATGATGGGACGGTACGGCACATTAGGTTTGTTTACGCGGCCATCAGGGAAAGATCGCAAAATCGCAATGGACGCTCTGGCTCATGTGGGGATGGAGGGGCATCGAGACAGCGCGTTGGGCCACCTCTCTGGAGGACAACAGCAGCGGGTCTTCATCGCCAGAGCGTTGGCCCAGCAACCAGACGTTTTGTTGCTCGACGAGCCGACGACTGGACTGGATATCACGACGCAGCACAATGTCGTCGAGTTGGTGCAGCACCTGCACGTAGAGTTAGGCTTGACAGTCCTCTTGATCACCCATGACATCAATATGATCCGTTCGCGGGTGGACCGGCTCGTGCTCCTCAAGACCCGCCTCTACGCCGCAGGGCCGCCTGCCGATGTCCTGAAACCGGACATCCTCAGCCAAGTCTACGGGAAAGACCTGGTTATTACAGAAAAAGACCTCGTCATCGTCGAGGACTACCACCATCATTGACCATTCCGTACGATGCTTGAACTATTCACGTACGATTTCATGCAACGCTCGCTTCTGGCTGCGGCGTTGGTTGGCGCCCTGTGCTCGACGATCGGTGTCTTCGTCGTGCTACGAGGGCTGGCGTTTATGGGAGCC
>JBKJZK010000069.1:0-10772 GCA_046715215.1 Nitrospiraceae bacterium | reverse complement strand
CGCTGGCCGGGGAATTCGGCGACTGAATCGTCACGGTGCCGTTCACGCCGAATTGCGAGGAGGCCGAGATCACACTGTTCGCGTCCGGCAACAGGAGATTGGTCGTGATGAAGATATTCCCGCCCGGTCCCTGTACCGCTTGCGCCAGAATCTGGCTGTTCTGCAGGATAACAACCTGCGGATCGATATTCACGCTGCCGCCGCCGCCCGTCCCGTCGAGGACCGACGCGCTGATCGTACTATTGGTGAGCTGCACCGTGCCGCTCGGGGTCGTCGTAATCTTGATGGCGCCGCCGCTCGCCTGGTTGGCTTCTGTTGTCACCGAGCTATTCGTCATAGCAAACTGGTTGCCGGCATCGATCTGAATGTTGCCCGTGTTGCCCGGACCGGTGCTGCTCGAAGAGACGGAAGCGCCATTCGAGATCGCGACGGATTGACCGGCGGTGAGAGCGATGTTGCCACCTGAGCCGGCGTCGGGTTCCGTGCCAAGCGAACGACTGAAAAAGCCGACCGGACTGCCGTCGCTGAAAGTGCCGGAGATTGACATCGTATCCCGTGCAGTTATGTCAATATTGCCACCGCGTCCGTTATTGCCTGTGCCGCTATTGATCTGTCCTCCGTTGCCGAGTGTAAAAAATCCCGTACTAATCAAGATTGTGCCCGCATTGCCACAGATGCCTGCACAGTTAGCTCCCCCGTTCGTTTCGGTCACAACTCCGCTGGGTGCCAGCGGACCATTCGTGAGGATTGAAGGAACGATATTCGCTTCTGATGGAAATTCGCCAGAAATAGAAATTCCATTGTTCACGTTCAGGGTAACATTTCCTCCGTTGCCGCTGCCGGAGGTCACTGTATTGATGCGTCCACTGATCATGTTGAGCGTGGGAGTGGTAACCACGATATTGCCTGCATTTCCCGAACCACCGAAAGTTCCAAATATTTGACCGAACGAGTTGCTGAATAAACCGCTAGGCTGAAATGGCGCGAGTTCGTTCGTTCCAAGATCACCGATGATACTCATGTGGTCGGTTGCGGTGATGTGGATGTCCCCTGCGTTCCCGTTGCCGATCGTGCTGCTGATCATTGGGCTGCCGTTTGTTAGTTCGACCACACTCGCCTCGACAGAAATGCCTCCCCCAGGTCCAGAGGTGGTATCTATTTCGAAGGAGGTGAAGTCTGCCACCAACGAATCGGTTTTAATAGTGAGGGCGCCTCCGCCGTTCGTATTGATGGAAGAGACTTGGCTATTGACCATAGCGATATCATGTGCGGTGATCGTTATATCTCCGCCCTGCTGCAACGGCGAGGTTCCAAACAGGGCGCTCGTATCAAAGAGGGCATCCAGGGTCTTAATGGTATCGGCCGTCATGGTTAAATGACCGGCTGAGCCGTTTACCGTGCTCAAGTCCTCCACAAATGCGCTCGCATTGAGCTGGCCTGTGCTGATCGTCGTCCCGTTTACGTCGATAGTCCGGGCACCGATCGTGACGTCACCCCCACGTCCATTCGCTGTCGTTCCGCTGTCGATAAAAGTAAAGAGGTTGCCTCCTTCGTGGGTTCCCATTGTCGTAAGATCACCGGTCGCAATCGAGACATTACCACCTCGGCCCTCTCCTGACGTATGCGAGTCAATCAAGGTTGTGGGAAGGAATGAGGGATCCAGAAACGTCGTTGTGGCGGTCAGATTACCGGAAGTTATTTGTATGGTGCCCGCATCGCCCGTTCCGGTCGTCCGTGCGGTAATTGCTGGAACACCGCGCGTGTCGGCAATGGATAGGTCTCCGGTAACGTTGATGTCAATTGCAGTGGATGCGCCATTGACATTGCCCGTGTCTGCTAAAAGGCTGACATCGGCGATCATGAGCTGGCCGCCACGAATTTTGATCGTCCCGGCAGCATCAGCGGAGACATCCAGCACCGAGCCTTGTGACAAGTTGATGGAGCCGAGAGCCATTGGCGCGACTGGGCCAAGGTTTGACGCAAGCATCTCGCCCGGCCCTGCGACGCTTGCGAGGTTGATCTGCCCGCCAGGTGCCGACAGCCGTACCGGCTGAACCGTGCCGTTGTCTAGTGTGCCGGATTGAACTGTGATGTTGCCGCCGACCAGCGAGATGGCAGTTCCCTCCGTTACCTTGAACTGGCTGCCCTGAACTGTGATCGCTCCCGGAATCGAGCCTAAGAATCCGAACGCAGCAACTGGTGCGGCGCTGAGCAAAGCGTCAGCTGTGGCATTGGGTACCGTGTTGAACAGCACCCCGTCGGCGAGTCGAAGATAATCTGCTGAAGTGAAGGCCACCATACCACCGACGTTCACCGTGGCATTCGGACCGAATAAAAATCCAGATGGATTCATCAGGAAGAGATTCGCATTCCCGAAGCCGGTGGTTTGGATTGTTCCGAAGATATTGGACACGTCGCCTCCAGTGACGCGCCCAAGGATACTTGACGTGAACGGGAGAGACCCATTGACAGGGGTGTTCATGAAATTCGCTGTATCGGCAGCCCCGACGCTGAAGCTGCCAAAACTGTGGAAAAGATTTGTTCCGGCCCTCGTCCCCTCCGTAACGTTGTAGACATTCCCGGCTTGGGTTACCGTCGTGCCTAAAGATCCGGCGCCGGGCGTCGAGGTAATCGACGTCACGACTTGGGCATGCGCCGTATGCGTATGATTGAGGCTAGCGTCCAGAGGGAGAAGAACAATCCCTGGTGTCAGCAACAGGAACAACGTATGGTTCAACGAAAGTTCCAGCCGTTGATAAAGCTTCATAGCGCGTGCCACTCCTTAGCCGCGAGAATATTTACTCACTAACCTGACCTCTTACGTTACACAGTGGGGGGGGGATTCCGCCCCCCCACTGTGTAACGTCTTATGTGCAAGGACAAGCACATGGGGTACTCGAGGACCCAGGAACAGTGGTGCATCCGCCAGGGCAAGTTCCACTCGTACACACTTTGCCAGAGATGCAGCCGCCCGGACCTGGGACCGCCGGAGTCGCATTGCGATACCTGCATGCTTCTCCTTTTGGCACCCCGCCGTCACACGTTTGGCAGTCTTTGCAATCTAACGTAATGCAACCTGAGAGCATTGTTCCGAACAGCACGCAAAAAAGCAAAGTGAATCCGTTCCGTGGAAACAGTGATATGGCTCTCATCAGCGCCCCTCCTTGGTTAGTATTGAAGTCGCAGCCCCGTTCTTCCTAAACCGCACAGATGGGAGTCTTAAGGGGTGATCCTGCGATCAGATACCCGAATTCTTACCTCATAATATTCATTATCGAGTTTCGTAATTTTGGTCGGTTTGATGACTAGTAGGAGATCGCCGGCCGGCACTTGTGTCTGATTGTCTTTCCACCGCGAATAGTTGTTCCGAAGGAGTTGCCCCTGATCAGAAAAGATCTCTGCATCTAGTTGTGGAGTCCTAAGGTTGTCTACCCGTACATAGGAAACGCGGCAGGTCTTGGCCTTGCTGCAGGGAGGGCATTGGAAGGCTAGACCGCACAGGTTGTTGATTGGAATGATTGCTTTTTCTTTGGAAGAGTTGAACTTTACGCGAATCCAACCTTCGAGAGGTTTTATGTAGTCGACGTTGTTCGTGCACACTTCAGGACTGACTTGACAATCCAATATCAGAGAACTACTCCCTGGACAGATGCTCCCATATATCTTGCAGACTGTATCCGGCGGGACACTTATGTCGACGAACTTCGCACCGACAAGCGAGAAGGTCTGTGGCCCCCAAGGAACTCCGAAGCCGATGACTTTCGCCTGCCACGTCCCCTTCATTGGAGAAGGAACGTCAACCACTTCGACGTTATTCAAATGGTCCGTGGCGTTATGTACTGCTGGTGGAAATCCTCCTGAGGGGACGGGGTCATTATCGACCTGAGGCGTTAAGGTTGGATTGATCTGACGCGTTACCTGTACATGTATGGTGCAGGTTTCAAAGGCAGGATCAGTGTTGGGAACGTTGCTTGAATCGATAATGTTGATAATATTCTGATTAAGCCTCCAAGGATAGTGGTGGACGCCATTCGGGTCTACCAAGACGAGGTCGAGATCATGGACGAGTTTGCGGTCCCTGTTAGGGATTTGAGGACTTGCTGGGACGTCATCCCATGCGAGAGTGATACGCAGCGGATTACCTGAGGTAACAGAAAAGGCATGCGTCTTCCTAGCGCATGTGTAAGGAAGAGAATCTTCATACAACAATTTATTCTCGACGATCTGCATCGCTGCCTGAGCATCAATCAGTCCCCATCCTGTGACGAAATCTGGGCCTGTTTTTGCCCCGACAGCAGCATGGCCTGTCCCACCTACCGGGCATAGAGTTGCAGTTTCACCATCTGGATTGCAGAACCAGGCGCTAGTGGACTGTATGTCTTTCGCCGTATGGATCAATACGGCTCGGAGGGTCGAGGGAAGGAGCATGCTCGTGTTTAAATCTGAGATGTTATACACGCTCGCATACCGCTGCAGCAGCAGGGCAATCGATCCACTGACAGCGGCAGCGGAGGACGACGTTCCAGTGCTGCTAAGGTAGTATGATGTGCACCCTGTCATGATTGTAGTATCGGGACCGTCAGTCGAAACAACATTTCTCCCTGGAGCGACAACGTCGGGTTTGATGCGGCCATCATGCGTTGGCCCCAGGCTGCTGGTAGGGGTGATCCTATCTTTTGTATTTGGAGGGTCGTCAACTGCCTGCCAATTGCCGACGACAAGACCATTCTTCAGCTGTTTCGTCAAAGAGAAGTAGCCTTTCTGATGAAGGGGGCTCCCATTCAACATACCTTGGTTTCCTGCGGAAAAGACGCTTAGACGTGGGGGAATCGAAAGGCTTGGTGAGGTACCACGAATCATCGCATCTCGGTCTCTGTCCTTTTGGCTGTATTCTCCATCCAAGTTGCTGATCTCGTAGGAATGATTAGAGAGATGCATGCCTTCGGGTGATGCAATCAGACTTCCGTGCACTGACGGGGAATCGCCATCCGACGATGGCCTTTCAATTAAGAGAGCCTGCGGTGCCATCCCAACCCATTGATTTGTTGTGCCAGTTTGCGAACAACCAAAACTGTTCGGTTCCGCACTCTTTATTCCGCTACCCGCCACAGTCCCGGCTACACCAGTGCCGTGGCTAATGTCTGGTGCGCCCAGCGCGCCCCAATTATAAGGAGTGACCCGGTTTCCAAAATCAGGATGGTCTTCGTTAATACCGCCATCAAAGATTCCAACTCGGATGCCGCTGCCGTCTAGAGGCGGCACGCCTGTTCCCCGTACCTGGTGGACCTTGATGGCCTGACTGGTCATGTCGTTTTCCGGGAGAAAAGGAAGCGGGCCCGCCTCGATCCACTGTACCGAGTCTTCCTTGGCCAAGACCTTCAACGCTGTCTGCGAGATCACCACAACCCAGGTCAAGGGGCTTTTCTTCGTGAAGTTCCCCGTGTGTTTGCTCAACAGCTTTGTTGCCTGGCCTTCGGACACGTCGACGTGAAAGCGGACGGTCAGATTGAGAGTCCCATCGTCATTCAGAACGTAGTTGAATAGCTTGTCGCCTGTCGGAGACACGAGGAAATTGTCAAAGTTTCCCTCCCAAACTTTCGGATGTACACGATCCTGGTCAAGAAGCGGGATTAGCGCAATTTCGAGTTTGTTGCGTCGAAGTCCATGCAAGTTTACCGGCTTGCTCAGGCTTACCCAGTATGTAGTCTCCTGATATGGTTCCAAGACGTGAATACCGGACGCTGCGAGGATCTTGCGTTCATCTGGTGACAAATATCGAGGGAATGTGGCAAGTCCGTGTAGCTTGCCTTTCGGGTTTACATTCAATGCCTTTTTCAGCGCTACGAGGAAATTATTCGTTGTTTCTTTTGAAGGTTCGATCACGCGGTCGTTTATCGATAAGCCTTGTGCGGGTGGTAGAGGCCAGAGCAATGAAATGATAGCCGTCGTAAGGAGCGCTATGGATAAGGTTCTGTTCATCTCTGCCGCATTGTCACGCTTGGGATTTTCAGGGAGAAACTTGAAGCCGTTCCACTTTGTCAATCTTTTCGCTTAGTACAGGGCCGCAGTCTGCCTGGGCCATACTTACTCCCGGCTTGGTGGCCTCACCGATCGATTTAGCCAGTGCAGCCATTGCGGTGAGCGTCTCAGCTAGCTGGGGAGTAGAGTTCACTGTGACCTGTTTGAGTAATCCGGCGTCGTTAAACAACACGGAAAATTCGCTTTTTGCAAACCAAGAAGTGTTGACGGTCACGTCATATGGTTCTCCCAAAGGAAGCTGAACAATCGCCTGCGTCGTCTGCGCTGGGCAATTCCTCGTCAGAGTTGTTGTAGTCACTTTGAAATTTGCAGGGCTATAGACCCTAATTCCATTGAATACAGAAGTGTCTTTGACGTTGTGAACAACCAGGTCAGCAGAGCAGCCCGAAAGGCAGAAAGATAAAATGATGGGGATCGAGAAGGTTCCAGGAAAGAGCTTAAGAGTGGGAATAGTGTCAGAAACTGTTTCCGAATTGATGCCGTTGCTCGTGCAGGAACCGATACGATGGTGATCGGGAGAGAGAAGACGCACTTCTTGGAAGCCTGAGGTGCCATTCATGGCCGGGCTCCGTTGAAGATCCGGGGAGAGTACAAGCAACTGGTAGCCCGTATTAAACCTGTACGGCATTTTTAGCAATAGCTATTTTGGTTAGACGGGCTAGGAGCCTGTCCGACATTGCCGTTTGCCGCAGTAGCAGTCTCACTGTCGGACAGGCTCTTAGCACCATATCTTGTGGCATAATCTCTATCTCGCTACGACAGGCGCGGTCCGAAGGCTGAAGGATCGAAGTTCCGAACACCGCGAACCCTAGCCCGCCCCGCCTTTAACTCAGAACCCAGAACTCAAAACTCAGAACTTCCCTGCCCGTCTCGCTCGGCTATTATAAGGAGGGAGCCGCAGCTCCGGGGATAGCGAAGCCGAGGCTCCCGTGGCTTGACGCTCAGTCAACCAGGAGATGGGCAACCAGGAGGAGGTCTGGTTGGATATGCTCCAGAATCAAGTCGCCATTGGGTTCTCAGGCGTGAATCCTCGCCGGTGAGTTCTCAAACGTGAGCTCAATGACTGTAGGTCGACTGCGCGTCCGCCCTAGCAGGATGCTGAAAAATTCCGCCAGCTTCGTTCTCGCCTTGAACAGGTCCTCAACGTACCCGAGAGGGTACTCCTGCGGCCTGCTCTTCGGCTGCGGCCTTGCCCGTGGAACGGCGCGTCTCGGCGCGCCGGGGTTGGGCGGGTGAGAAGTCTGGCCTTTTTGAGCATCCTGCTGACTACTAAGGTAAGACATAACGCAATCGATGTGCCAGCGGGTTCTCTAGCCGGCTTCTAGAAATCCTTCGTGATTGCCTTGAAATTGCCAGGTTTTCGCGATGTCAAAGGGAAATACGAAGGCACAGGGGCTGACCAGCAACCTCTCAGCTGAATCCATTTGGATTACAGGGGAATCAAAATGGATTCAGACGAAGACCGTTCTTTAGTCTGTCTGGTTTGTTTTGTTTATCTGGTTAGTTTCGTTCAACCAAAAAACCAGACAAACCAGATGAACCAGAGAGACCACACACGACGAGGCCGCCCTTTTTGAGCAGCCTGTTAGTGGTCGGTGCGGACGGCGTAAGCCAGGGGTCTGTGTTCCTTGCGCGACTTGTCCGAACAGACTATATTGGTCATATACAGGAACACAAGGAGGTCTATTCATGAAACGCATAGCGGTTTCTACTTTGAAAGCCACGCTGAGCAGCTGCTTGGCAAAAGTGAAGGCAGGTGATGAGGTACTTGTCATGGAAAGAGGCAAACCCATTGCCAAGCTTGTGCCGTTGGCCAAGGACAGCGACGGCACGTTCGCTCAACTGCACGATCTGGCACGTGGCGGATTGGTCCGTGTCGGAAGTGGCAAGCTGCCGACTGGATTTTGGAAACTTCCCCGACCGAAGGATCGGAAGCGGCGCGCGCTCCAGGCGCTCCTGGCAGAGCGGGCTGAGGGACGATGAGATTTTGGGATGCCTCTGCACTTATCCCCTTGTGCCTACAGGAGCAGCAAACCGGCCCATTAAAAAAACTTGCTCAAGAGGACGAGGCGATTGTGGCCTGGTGGGGTTCGCCGGTGGAATGCCTATCGGCACTTGCGCGCCTCAGAAGAGAGGATGCGCTCAGTCCTGCAGAAGAAGAGCAGGCGCAAACGGTGTTACGGGCTCTCATGACTGCCTGGACGGAGGTGGAGCCCAGTGGTTTGGTACGAGAACAAGCCGGGCGCGTACTGCGCCTCCACCCACTGCGGGCAGCCGATGCGCTTCAGTTGGCCGCAGCCCTGGTGTGGTGTCAGGGAGATCCCATTCACCATGCCTTTATCTGTCTCGACCAACGATTACGGGAGGCAGCTCGGCGCGAGGGGTTTCCTATCCTTCCACGCAGGTAAGACCGATGTTTGGTCTGTCTGGTTTATTGGTTTATTTGGTTTGTCTTGTTTGTTTGGTTGTTTTGGTTGAAGCAGACGGAACTAGTCAGGTGTTTAGGCGCTAAAAGCCTTCAGCCGATCTACCTGAGTAGTGACAACCAGACCAACCAGACAGACTAGATGACGCGCAACTCATACTGAGGCGGCTCTATGCGCCGCCACTTATCTACAACCAAGATCGTGAAGGCGTTATACGCACCAGCAGGGTAGGTGAACCGAGGAGTTTCTCGACGAATCGATACGTCTACTTATGCTACATCCTTTGCAAATCGAATCACCGGGACAGCGATGGTTCGAGCTTTTCCCCTTCGCGAAGTGTCCTTGAGAGCCCCGGCTACACTTCGCCCCACATCTGCGCTGACAATCTTCTCACCACACTGAACGCACACGCCCGACGGCATATCTTCAATAACGATCAACCTCTTTCTGATCCAGAAATCCTGTTTAATCCGTTTCGCCTGCATCTTGCCTCCGCAAATGTGACAGCGACCGTAGTTGTACATGCGATTCACCTTTACTGCGCTCATTCGAGAGCGTAGCGAATTCATATTCCCGATTCCGCATCTTTCTTCGAATGAGATCAATGATGGCCAACGACATCGCCCCTGCGCAATACCGTCGCGCTCTCCCTCATGCGTATCTGCATGCTGAATGGAAACATATTCAGCGTGCGTATTGACGCCTCGTTTCACTCGCTCTTTCGAAGTCGGCAAGGATCTGTTCGGTCAACCCTCGCCGCTTCATCAACGCTCTGGTCGCATTCGCAGCGATAAAACTGATCCGCTCGCTCGCCCCACCTTAGCAGATTGCGGTTTCATTCGGCCCGTACCCACCAGCAACCCTCTAACATTCCTACTCGTCTCAGTCAATCTCGCAGCCCTGCGACCACTATTGGGGTCACGCTGTTTTCGAGGTTTTCGGAACTTCGAACCCAGAAATTCCCAAACGAGCAGCCTTCAGCAATCAGCTCCGGACCTAACTCAGAACCCAGAACTTCCTTGTCGTCTAGGCGTGATGCCCGTTATGGTGTCGCAACCTTCTGGCACCAAGACCGAACAGCGCGATGAGACCACCCCCGAACAGGACGCCGGCTGCAGGCAACAACACGAGCATTGATGCACTTGTGTAGAGAGACCCATCGGTCGCCGTTGCTCCTGATCCTTGCGACCTATGCTGCATACATGGCGCTCCAGTCCTTCCGCCACAAGGAGTTGGCGTAGTCGATACTTGCATTGTGGAGAGAGATCCATCTGTCGCCATTTTTCCTGATTCTAGCGGGCAACGCGTCTTACCTGGCGCGCCAGTCCTTCCCCTTCCGCCCTGAGTACAAGGATTTGGCGTAGGCGCGACATGTGTGGCTGGTAAGTTCGCTGTTCCTTTCATTTCCACTGCATATGCGCTGCGGACATCTTGTCCCCTCTCGATTTGGAACGCATGGCCTACATCGATATAGAACAGTGAACATAACAGCGTAGCGCCGATTGAGAGCAGAGCAGAATTCTTATTCATCATGCACCTCCGTCCTGGTGGTTGCGTTAACCCTTCAATTGACCCTGCTTAACAGCAATCAACGTGCCAGTTGATCTGGTTCGAGACTCTCGCGCGTGTACCCGTTGATTTGTTGGGATTTTAGCGCGGGCTGACGCGACGGATGCCGCTCAGAGTGCCTCGGCAAGCAACCCGGAATTGAATCGGATTTGATTATGATGGAATCAGAATGGATGCAGCATCTCTCTAAGCGAGCAGGCCGGGCAAAGGAGTTCTGAGTGTTGAGTTCTGGGTTCTGAGTTAAAGATGGATACGGGTAGGAGAGGAGTTCTGAGTTCTGAGTTTTGAGTTCTGAGTTAAAGGCGGATAGGAGATAAGAAAGGCGAGATGAATGACGGCTTTAGGTCAGAAATTCTAGGTGTTCGGAACTTTGATCCCCCACCTTCGACTAACTCAGAACTCCAAACTCAGAACTTCCCTGCTCGTCGCGCGCTTAAGATGTCGGCTGGATGAGGCGGTCGGACGGCAGTTCCGGGCTTCGCAGGTTGGTGCTGAGGAGCGGCTGAATCTTGCTGCGGAGTGCGTCCTGAATTTCATCCGGAGATTTTCTGGCATCGATCACTTCGAAGTGAAACTCTTCCGCCATTTTGTCGAACTCCTCGATCAGGAGCGACTGGTACTTCTTAAAGCTATCGTAGAGATCGCTGCCTAGCCGGATGTCCATCCCTGATTCCCAGAAGTTCATCCCTTTGGTTTCGATGACGCGCAGCACGAGTGTTTCGACGTCGATGCGCAAGT
>JBKJZK010000068.1:0-4286 GCA_046715215.1 Nitrospiraceae bacterium | reverse complement strand
CGTCCATGCAGTGGACGTCTCGGATCTCATGCGTCGTATGGTCAAAGAAAGCTTACTCAAGTTCGACTCGACGCCGCTATTCCCCGAGCGTATCGCCTATACCGTCCCCTACAAACTCTCCGAGGGCGAAGCGCAGCTATATAAGGAAGTCACCAGCTACGTCCGCGAGGAGTTCAACCGAGCCGAGGCGTTGCAAAACGACAAACGCGCTGGCACCGTTGGCTTCGCGCTGACCATCCTCCAACGACGGCTTGCTTCGTCTCCAGAAGCCATCTACCAATCCTTACGCCGTCGCCGTGAGCGGTTAGAAAAACGCTTGCGCGAGATGGAATTGCTCCATCGCGGAGCCGCCGCAACGGCCATGGCGGCCAATGGTCCTGCGCTCGATGAGGAGGATGTAGAAGACCTGGAAGAAGCACCCGACAACGAGGTGGAAGCGGCTGAGGAAGAGATTCTGGACCAAGCC
Organism: Nitrospiraceae bacterium; assembly: GCA_046715215.1. Taxonomy (GTDB): domain Bacteria; phylum Nitrospirota; class Nitrospiria; order Nitrospirales; family Nitrospiraceae; genus Palsa-1315. The sequence goes on along the minus strand of JBKJZK010000068.1, from coordinate 3,820 downwards.
ACAGCCGCGCGCAGCATTGAGGAACTGAAGGCGGAGATCGCGACGCTCCAGCGCCTGGAGTCGCTGGCCCTTGCGGTCCGCCGGAGCGGCGAAGATCGGAAGTGGCGCGAACTGGCCAAACTGCTCGGAGAAATCTTCACCCCAGCAACTATTGCAAATCATGTCGCGGAAGAGACGCCTCCCTATGGAGCGAGTGACGTACCCCGACCCATACCATCGCCTCGGCAGAAACTTGTGCTCTTCACTGAGCACCGCGACACGTTGAGCTACTTGGAGAGTCGCATTTCCACGCTGCTCGGTCGTCGAGAAGCCATCGTCATGATTCACGGTGGCTTGGGACGCGAGGAGCGCATGAAGGCGCAGGAATCCTTTAAGCACGACCCCGAAGTGCAGGTACTCCTCGCCACCGATGCGGCCGGCGAAGGGATTAATCTTCAACGGGCCCACCTCATGGTCAACTACGACCTGCCCTGGAACCCCAACCGTCTTGAACAGCGGTTTGGGCGTATCCACCGCATCGGGCAGACAGAGGTCTGCCACCTCTGGAATCTGGTTGCGGAGGAGACGCGCGAAGGCGATGTCTACCTGACATTGTTGAAAAAGCTCGACGAAGCACGGAAGGCACTCGGCGGCCAAGTGTTCGACGTGCTGGGCAAGATGCAGTTCGAAGGCAAGTCACTCCGCGATCTCCTCATTGAGGCAATCCGGTACGGTGAGCGCCCAGAGGTCCAAGCCCGGCTTACAAAAGTGGTGGCGAATGCGTTCGACAAGGCCCAACTGCAAGATCTGCTGGAGGAACGGGCGTTAGCTCACGATGCCATGGATGCGAGCCGCGTGCATCGTGTCCGTGAGGATATGGAACGGGCCGAAGCACGACGGTTGCAGCCACATTACATCGAATCGTTCTTTCTCGAAGCTTTCCAACGATTAGGCGGCACAGCCAAGCAGCGTGAGCCTCGTCGGTATGAAGTCACGCATGTCCCAGCCCCTGTGCGCAATCGCGACCGCCTGATCGGCATTGGCGAACCGGTCCTTCCACGGTACGAACGTATTGCGTTTGACAAGGCACTCATCGCACCACAAGGTCAGCCTCTCGCAGCCTTCGTCTGCCCAGGTCACCCGTTGCTGGATGCCGCCATCGACCTCACACTGGAGCGTCATCGAGATCTCTTGCGCCGCGGTTCGGTCCTGGTGGACGAACGCGATTCCAGCGATCAGCCTCGCGTGCTGTTCTACCTAGACCATGCCATTCAAGACGCCAGTATCACCCGTATGGGCGAGCGGCGGATCATCTCCAAACGCATGCTGTATGTAGAACTCGATGCGGAGGGCAATGCGCGCCATCTGGGCTATGCCCCTTACCTGGACTACAGACCCTTGGCAGTCGCTGAGCCTGACTTAGCAACGATTCTAGCCCGCCCTGAGTGCTGCTGGATTACGCGCGAACTGGAACAAAAAGCACAGGGATACGCAATAGCGAACGTGGTGCCTGATCACTTACAGGAAGTGCGCTCCCGTCGTGTGGAGTGGATCGACAAAACCCGCGCAGCGGTGAAGGAGCGTCTTACGAAGGAGATCAGTTATTGGGATCACCGCGCCGAGCAGCTGAAGGTCCAGGAACAGGCAGGGAAGCCGAACGCCAGACTCAATTCGCAAGAAGCACGGCGCCGAGCCGATGAGTTGCAGGGCCGCCTCCAGAAGCGCATGGAACAACTCGAACTGGAAGGCCAAGTCTCCGCGCTCCCTCCAGTGGTGCTGGGAGGAGTCGTCGTTGTGCCAATGGGACTACTCACCAAGCTAGCAGGTCATCCGCAGGCAACGTCCGCATCTGTGATTGACACCCAGGCCGCCGCCGCGCGAGCGCGAGAGATCGTTATGGAAATTGAACGGGGCCTCGGATTTGACCCGACCGACCGCGAGTTCGACAAACTGGGCTATGACATCGAGAGCCGGGTACCTGGCACCGGAAAGTTACGCTTCATCGAAGTCAAAGGCCGCGTCTCCAGCGCGACCGTTATCACTGTCACTCGTAATGAGATTCTCTATTCGCTGAACAAACCCGAGGACTTCATCCTCGCAATGGTCGAGTTTGACGGCGACCGCCACCAAGTCCATTATATTCGTCGGCCATTTCACCGCGAGCCGGACTTTGGCGTGACGAGCGTCAACTACAACTTCGGGGAACTACTCGCCAGGGCATCGAGACCATCATGATTCACTACTTGCCAACCATCCACAGCCAGAGGGAGGGGTTTGAGCGTCTCGCTTCGCTGGCAGCCGATGCCGAAAAGTTAAAGGCCGACAGGCTGGAGGTTGATTTTTCGAAGTGTGGATTCTTCGATGCAAACATGGCCGCTTCCCTGGCGGCCGTACTGGCGCGAATTGCGGACAATCTTAACGCTGTCGAAATTGTAAAGGTGCCTTCAGCAATTGAGCGCGTCCTGCGGAAAAATGGATTCCTCCTCGCCTATGGCTACAGTGCTATCGATGATGTCAACCAAACAACGCTACCATTTCAGCGTATACAGCTCTCCGACAAAGGTCGATTTGCGGACTATCTCAAGCAGCATCTGAAGGGGAAAGGAATTCCCCGTATGACCGACGGCTTGGGGAAGGTCTTTAAGCAAAGCATCTTCGAAGTGTTCCAAAATGCCGTCATTCACTCTAACTCTCGCCTTGGTATCTTCGTGTGTGGACAGTTCTACCCCCAGGTTCAACGCTTAGACTTGACCATTGCCGATGCCGGCATTGGCATCCGCACCAATGTGCGACGCTATCTAGGAACGAATATTTCTTCAACCGAGGCGATTCGCTGGGCGCTGCAAGGTGGAAACACGACCAAGACAGGTTCGCAGCCAGGAGGGGTTGGGCTAAAGTTTCTCAAAGACTTTATTGCGCTGAACGAAGGCAAGATTCACCTTGCGTCGCGTCTTGGATTTTACGAATATTGCAACGGAAAAGAGACCTTCGAAAAACTCGCCGCAGATTTTATGGGAACTGTGGTGAACCTTGAGATCAACACCGGCGACACCCAATCGTACGGATTGAGTTCAGAAATCTCACCGGAAGATATCTTCTAACGTAGGAGAGAAGGTCTGGATTATGGCAGATGAAATCGTGGTTCGTGTGTTCGACATCGTAGGCAGTCCATTATGCGTTTCGGCTGACGATGGTCAAGCCGTGCATGACAAAATTGCACCCTTACTCCGTGACAGTCGTCAGGTGGTGGTGTCCTTTGAAAGGGTGGAAACGCTGATCTCGGCCTTCCTCAATGCTGCGATCGGTCAACTGTATGGCGAGTTCCCAGAGGAGCGGATTCGTGAGCTACTCTCCGTGCGCGACATGACCTCAGAGGATCTCACCATACTGAAACGGGTTGTCGATAACGCCAAGGTTTACTTCAAGAATCGAAAGCAATTCGACCAGGCTTGGAAGGAAGAGGTCGGAGATGAAGAATAAAGCTCGTGATCTTTCGACCTATGCTTTTTCGAAAGGAAGTCTTCACCTTGATTTTCTTGGACCGTTCTTCCACCTGTGCTGCATCATACTGAAACTGCAGCCGCATCCATCCTTCAGGGGTGCTGCCGAACGCCTTGGCCAAGCGAATCGCCATATCCCAAGACAGATCTGCATTCTGGTTTACCAGATGACTCAATGCAGACCGCGATACACCGAGGATCTTTGCCCCTTCCGTCACGCTCAAGTCATGCGGCTCTAGGCAGTCCACGCGCACAGAAAACCCTGGATGGGGTGGATTCTTCATTTTCAATGCCTTCATACCATTCTCCTTTTTCAATGATAGTCCTCTAAATTTACGTCC
>JBKJZK010000067.1:0-3432 GCA_046715215.1 Nitrospiraceae bacterium | reverse complement strand
TGAATCTACCGTATCCTGACCCCATGTGTATGGACGCTGCTGTTCAGCAATGGAAGACCGACCTCATGAACAACGCGCCGAAACCGACGAACACGGTACCCGGCATCGCCTACATGGCTCGCGGCGGTTCACACTTTGAAAAAGATAGGAAAGTAGTCATGTCGGGGGAAGGGGCCAAGATTGTGAAAGAGCCTCCGCACTGGATGGTCATGTGGCCTTTCGACGCAGCAGCCACGAAGCTCCCGACTGCTCCGAACCCCTCCGGCGTCTACATCATGTTCGAAGACAGCCCCTACGCTCACCTCATGGTGTACCAAGACCCCAGGAAAATGAAGTAACGACCTCAAGCCGTGTAGAAAGCAATGGGAATCTCTGCACGGCCGAGGCTATCAGCAGTCAGCTTTCAGCCATCAGTTCCCAGGCGGCCGACGGGACTTTCCTCTCGTGAAACGTGAAGCGTATCTCGTTCGAGCGTTTCAGGTTCCAAGTTTCTAGTTTCAAGTTTTTGGAGGATGGGCCCTGGCCACCTGAAACCTGAAACTAGAAACCAGCAACTCCACTCCCGAACGAACAACGCTTCACGAAAGACGAGGGCCGGACGCCTGGCTTCCCCGACTGAGCAATTCTGGCGATTCGCTTCTGCCTGAACGGGTCTTAAATAATTCGATGAGTTCAATTCGTAGAGTGCTATTCAGACGTTGCCGTGCCTCAAGTGGCAGACGGAGAAACTCCACCCCGAACTGATGGCCCTGAACCCATTTGATCGTGCTGTGATCAATTGACAGCGCCGGCGTGTGATTTGGGAGCAGTACACTCACGCGCACGTCACTGCCGCAGAGGACCTCTCGATCGCACATGACGGAGCACCCCATCAGCGACAGGTTGGTCAGCATGCCTTCGCCGACAAATGGAGCTCCACCGAAGATGACAGGATAGAAAAGCGGAAACCGATGATAGGTCCGTGGGTAAAGAAGGGGCGCCATCACAGCCTCCGTGACATCGGATTGTACCGACGCAGGCACTGTGAGCGGTATCCTACCTTGGGAGGGGACGCCCCAACTCGTGAAACGTATCTCGTTGGGGCTGATGTAAGAAACAGGAGTTGATAGCGTAGAGCAGGAGAAAAGAGCATATGGCCGATAGCTGATGGCCTATGGCCCGCCTCAGAAAACAGAGCATTCCTTGTTCCCGCTATCGGCTATAAGCCATATGCCATCGGCTCTCCAATTCTCTGACGCAGTGGGCGACTGGCGGGGGTGAGACGTCAATGTAAGGCTTGACGCTTCTTCTTTCATGGTTGCCTGGAGACTCACTTGCATTGGTCGGCACGGCTCATCAGTGCGTTCGATGGCAAGCTCGGATCGAGGGCCTTGCGGGCACTTTCAATGCCGGCGACGGGCAAGGCAGCGGCACCGAGCAACCCGAGTTGGACCAGCACGGAAGCTTGGTCCCAGTAGATATGCTCATGAGCCAACCTGCCCTCCCTGAATCGAACGATGACGACCAGCGGAACTTCCACTCGCTTTCCCGTAGGAGCAAGGCCAGGCAGCATCCAGTCCATGCGGATGGTGTGGGTGAATTTGAACACCATTTCATCCACGAGTTGATCGTTGCCAATGGTTCGCGAGATGGGGGTCATTTCCGTATCTGGAGGCATCTGAGGAATGAAACGCTTGGAGTAAAACTCCCGCAGTTCATCGCGACCAACTCCCCCCGTCAGAACTGGGATGTGATTCACGTACGCATCCTCGACCATGGTGGCGAGAGTGTCCTCGGTGTTGTGGGTTGCGAACTCGTGTCGCACATGTTCCTCCCAGAGGCGACACAGAGTTTCTTGAGCTGCGGTGAGGTTTGGGTCTGACCCTAAATTCTCTGATTCCTTCATCATCCTACCCTTTATCGATTTCTTCTCTCTCGCATTATTCACAACTTGAGGACAGTCGCATAATGCGGGCTAGGGGTTCAACCAGACGCGAATCTGCAGTAGAATGTGGCTATGTACAAGATGGTGGTCTTTCTCGTTATTGTCGGAGCGCCATTGCCAAGTATGCTGCTCGCCTCTGAGGAGCAACCACCTCAAGTGCCCGGCTTTAACGAGCGTCTAACCCAAGCACTGGGTTCCGAGGGCGGGGCGCAAGTGTACAAGGATTCCGAGGGGAATGTTGAAACCATTCTCGTTCCACCCGGTGGCGAGCGTCGCGTCACTGTGCAGCCGCCGCAAAGTCCATCGACGAACCTCGGCCCTCCCCTTCAGCTAGACAACCCTCCGTTCCACGTACCGCAGGCCGTCGTTCCCGCAAAGCCACCTGCTCCTGATTTTCCGCAGAAGGCTCGCTAGGCAGTACCCGCACAATTTCCGTTCTTGGCTTTGCGCTATGGCTTATCTTCGAGCCGGTGGACGGCTGGCGGGCTGAGTCGGCTGTTCAGACCGAAATGGTTCCTGACATCCTTTGATCTTCGGATCTCTATTTCTTCTCAGAGGGGACTTCACCTTTACTCCCACCTTGCGTCCTTTCAATTTTGCACTCACCGTTCGAGCAAGTCTTCGTTCGTGTTTCCTGCTTCTCCAGACAAGACTTCTTATCCTCTTGACTAATGGCCGAATCGAGGCATTTTCTCCCCTCCTCCTGAGCGGCTTTAATACATTGCGTGCAAAGGCTTTGGGTGTCAGGTTGGGTCTTCTTGGCATCCGCTATAGCTTCGGCCGAGTTGGCTGCTTCCACTGCATTATCTTTCGCCTTCTTTGCTGGATCGAGCGGAGCAACCAATTCGGATTGTTTCTTCCGAGCCTCATCGCGTGCAGTCTCCGCCTCTATAGCCTCCTTCTCTGCTTCCGCAATCGTTTTTCTTTTCTGCAAGTCCACAAGACTGTCTTGTGCCTGGGCCATAGGCACCCCCAAAAACATGAAAACCAGTAAAATCAGATTCGTTCGCCTGAGTGTGCCATTCCGAATGCGTGGCATGCGTTCGCCTTCATTCGAGGTGGTCATAGATCCAGCATCGCGGCTTGTTACCCATTTCAACATGACACACCTCTCTTCAAGATTTCCAAGATACCTTTCACGACCCACCAAAATTTCCAACACGCCAGTGCACGGTTGGAGTCGCCATCATCTATTCAGTTAACTGGTCCTTCGGACGAGTATACCCCCCAAGATCAAAATTTGGCGACAGGTTAGTCTCGTGAAATGAATGTGTCAATGGGGAACGACCTGTCGTGCGTGCATTTCAAGAGTGCGCGGTTGCATCAAGAGAATAGCTGGCGAACTACCAACGAGGAACGAAAAGACGAACTCGGACGCGGTGGGTAGCTAGCAGGGCTTTTCTCGCGTGAAAGGTAAAACGTGAGACGTGAAACGCATTTGAAAAGACCGTCATTCGTGAAGCGTCAAGTGTCTCTCGCAAGCCAGGAAAATCACTGCTCACAAACAA
>JBKJZK010000066.1:0-3549 GCA_046715215.1 Nitrospiraceae bacterium | reverse complement strand
GCCCGTGGGCGATCAGGTGAAACACGGCCAGCGAGAAGGCCCCCAATCCGCACTCCATGATCATGTAACCCATCTGGCCGATGGTCGAAAAGCCGAGTGTATTCTTGATGTCGTTCTGGACTAACATCATGGTCGCTCCAAGAACCGCCGTGAGCGTACCCACCACAAGCGCCACATGCAGTGTGGTCGGGCTCAAACCGAAGAGCGGGGCCAAGCGATTGATGAGAAACCCGCCGGCATTGATGATCCCCGCGTGCAGCAGCGCCGTCGCGGGGGTCGGCGCATAGAGATAGCCGGGGAGCCAGATGAACAGGGGAAACTGCGCCGACTTACTCATGGCTCCGATGAACAGGAGTAGTGTGATCACCGTCGTCCCGCTGATCTCGATGCCAGGCCAAGGTGTGAGCAGGACAGGCGATTCGGCCGCTTTGGCAAAAAGCGGTTGGAATTCCAACGTGCCATAGAGCTGATAGGTGAGAACAATGCCGGACAGAAAGGCCACATCGCCGATCCGCAAGAGGGTAAAGGTTCTGACTGCCCCTTCGCGCGTCGCCTCATGGGCGTGATTGTGGGCGAGCAGATAGAGCAAACAGCTGATGACTTGCCAGACCAGGAACAGCATCATGAGGTTGACGCTGGATACCATGCAGAGCAGTACTGAGACCGTAAAGCCGATGAGCGCCAGAAACCGGCGATCGTGGAGATCCTGATACATGTAGCCGATGGAATAGGTATAGATGACGGTGCCGACACCGGAGATCAACACCATCATGACCGCGCTCAGGCGGTCGATATAGAACCCCATGGGAAAGGCCAGGGTCGCGAGAGAAGTGGGGTCGTAGAAACGAATGGTGATGGGCCCCTCTGTCGCCACAAGCCACAGGGTCGCGATTGCGCCGCGCAATGCCCCGCCGATGGGATAGGCCGCGATCTTGGCGCGTCGACACTGCGAGCCCTCGCCGCCCACCAGCACAATGAGCGCCGTGAGGAGCGGGAGCAGAGGAACTAGGATGACAGCGGACACCGGCACCTCATCACGTTCACTTTTTGGGCTCCAGAAAACACAAAAGCCAACCGGTATCCCCGATGGCTAATCGAGGTCACTCCAGTTGGCTTGTACTACGACCGGCCATTCTTGCGAATAGCCGATCACCCTACGGCCGTTGACTGTCGAAGCGAAGTCGGTGTCCTGCCCGTCGTCGAGGATTCCCGGGACAGGAGATACCGCCGTACTATGAAATCCAGCTCCATCAATAATACGTTGCGTAGACCGCCGTCAAGCGCTGGGAGGAAATTGGTTCTCTTACCCATCATGCGATGGTCCGAAAGCCCCAGGTGGGATAGGCGGGCAAGTGGCACATGTTTGCGCTTGTTCGAGTAAGCTCGTACACCCTATAATCCTGCGAGCTGTTCTTGCGCAATCATCATTCCCAAAGTCACAATAGAATTTGAGCGCAAGCTGAGTGTTCCGCTGTCTGCTAGGATCGGTCTACGGGCCAGGAGATATCGGGTGAATCAGATAAGGACACTACGTGGAAAACGCCATCCGTAACGCCATCATCAAGTTCGAACAAGAATTCATGGGCCGCGGACCGGATGAAGTGCGCGCGTTCGTCGTGCGGGATCTGGTCGTTGTCCGGCTCAAGGGGGTGCTGACACCAGCCGAACGTCAGCTGGCAAAAACGGCGGAAGGTGTCGATATGGTCAAGCGTTTGCGGCAGAATTTGATTGCATTGGGTCGCGACAAACTCTGCGAGCAAGTGAGCGGGATTACGGGCGCCAGAACCCTTGCGCTCTTTACCGACATTGACGTTCAGATCGGCGAACGGGTTTTCGTGTTTACGCTCGATCGCGACATCCAGAACGGAAGTCGATAGAGGCGACCCGCACGATGGAAAAACTCGTCAAAGGTTTCCTCAAGTTTCGAACCGAAGTGTTCGGCAAGAAGAAGGAACTTTTTACCCGGCTTTCTGAAAACCAGGCCCCCCGAGCGCTTTTCATTACCTGTTCCGATTCCCGGGTCGACCCCACCCTCCTCACGCAAACTGATCCCGGGGAGCTCTTTATTCTCAGGAATGCCGGCAACATGGTGCCGCCCTATGGCTCAATGCAAGGCGGCAGCACGGCCACCATCGAATACGCGATGGCGGTCTTGAAAGTTCCCCACATCATTGTCTGCGGCCATACCGATTGCGGTGTCATGAGAGCTCTCTTGCATCCGGAGGAAGTTCATGACTTGCCGGCCGTCAAGGAGTGGATCCGGCAGGCCGAAACTACACGCCGCCTGATGCAGGAGCACTATACCGATCTCAAGGGCAGAGATCGCCTGATCAAGACGACGCAAGAAAACGTCCGCTCACAGCTGGACCATCTTCGCACCCATCCGTCAGTGGCCCTTCTTCTGCGTAAGAAGAAAGTGGATCTCCATGGGTGGGTCTATTCCATCTCGACCGGCGATGTCTGGGTCTATGATTTCCACTCCGAGCAATTCACCTCTCTGCTGCTTGACTCCTCTCCTCGCTTGAAAGCGGCGCGCTAGTCCTGGCATGCTCCTTCAATGACCAAGCGCCAATTGGAAACTCTCTCCTTCGACAATACCTATGCCCGCTTGCCTGAGACCTTCCATGCGAAGCTGAACCCGACGCCGTTTTCCGAGCCTCTCCATCTTGTAAGCTTCAATCCCGCGGCGGCCGAACTGATCGACCTGGATCCAGAGCAAGCGAAGCGACCCGAGTTTGCCAGGGTCTTCGGCGGGAGCATGCTCGTGCCAGGGATGGAGCCGTTGGCGATGCTCTATTCGGGCCATCAGTTCGGGGTCTATGTCCCGCAGCTGGGCGACGGGCGCGCAATCCTCCTTGGAGAAGTGCGGAACGAACGGGGAGAGAAGTGGGATTTGCATCTGAAGGGGGCGGGGCTGACGCCGTTCTCGCGAGAGGGAGATGGCCGTGCGGTTCTGCGTTCGACCGTTCGGGAGTATCTCTGCAGCGAAGCGATGCATGGACTGGGGATTCCGACGACTCGGGCGCTGTGTGTTGTTGGAAGCGAACATAAAGTATTTCGCGAGCAGGTCGAAACCGGCGCGATGCTCGTGCGGATGGCGCCGTCTCATGTGCGCTTCGGCACCTTTGAGATCTTCTATTACCGTAAACAGCACGAGCAGCTCAAAATCCTCGCCGACTATGTCATCGCGAACCACTTTCCCCATCTGGTAGATGTCTCAGACAAGTACGTGCGATTTTTCTCCGAGGTCGTCGAGCGCACGGCGAGGCTGATCGCGCAATGGCAGGCCGTCGGCTGGGCGCACGGAGTCATGAATACGGACAATATGTCGATCCACGGTATCACCCTCGACTACGGTCCGTTCGGGTTCATGGACGACTACTATCCTGGTTTCATCTGTAACCACTCCGATCACAATGGGCGCTATGCCTTTAATCAGCAGCCCTATATCGGTCTCTGGAATCTCAGCTGTCTGGCGCAGGCGTTGCTCCCCTTGGCCGAAAAGGAAGACCTGAAAGCCACACTCGACCGCTACACCCCCCTCTGCGA
>JBKJZK010000065.1:0-7308 GCA_046715215.1 Nitrospiraceae bacterium | reverse complement strand
CGAACACCAAGCGACTTCAACGCATAGATATTCGCGCGATAGTTGATTTCGGAAGGATTGATCCGATGCCCACGTCCATGCCGCGAGAGAAAGGCAATACGAATCCCGTCCAATTCTCCGAGCAACACGGTGTCGGAGGGAGCCCCGAAGGGGGTCTTGACCGAAAGTTCCTTGACCTTCCGAAGCCCCTCGACGTCGTACAACCCGCTACCGCCGATAATTCCAATGTCCGCGCGCGTGACATTCCCCCGTCTAGTCATCCTTGCCCCCAAGTGTGGCAAGAAATCGATCCACCTGTTCGATCGCCAGTGCCGCCGTGTGCTGTACGGATTCCGACTCCTCGATCGTCAACCACTGAATCCCCGGTTCCTTCCGGAACCAGGTCATTTGTCGTTTGGAAAAATGTCTCGTGTCCCGTTTAAACCGCCGAACCATTTCAGCAATGTCATACTCGCCGGCCAAGTGCTCGGCCACCTGCCGATACCCCAAGCCCTTCATCGCCGCACTGGTGCGCTGATACCCCTGAGCCAGGAGTTGCTGCGTCTCTTCGATCAACCCGTGAGCCAGCTGCCAATCGATCCGCTCCTCGATACGCCGATACAGCACGGCGCGGTCTCGATTCAATCCGATGATCAACGTTGAAAATGGCCGCTCGGCAAACCCATGTTCCTGTTGAAACTCCGACATCCGTCGTCCGGATAGCTGGTACACCTCCAGCGCGCGGATCACTTTCGATTCGTCGCGTGGGTGCAGCCGCGCCGCAGCCTCAGGATCGACATCGACAAGCCTCGCATAGAGGCGATCATACCCTTGGTCCTCTGCCTCCTGCTTGAGGGCCGCCCGCACAATCGGATCGGACTGTGGCGCATCGCACAAACCCTTGAGGAGTGTCCGCACATAGAGCCCTGTGCCACCCACCACCAGAGGAAGGCGGCAATCTCGATGGAGGCGCTCAATCTCATCGACCGCCTGGCGGCGATATAATCCCGCATTAAAAGATTCATCGGGCTCGACGAGATCGATCAGTCTATGGGGAACCGCCTGGCGCTCCTCCGGGACCGGCTTATCTGTCCCGACATCCATGCCACGATAGACTTGCCGTGAATCAGCCGTGAGTACTTCGGTCTCGAACGCCTTGGCCACCTCGATTGCGATGCGGCTCTTTCCCACGGCGGTCGGTCCCACGATCACGACCACCGGCTTGCCATGAGCCTGCGCCTCGGAAAGACGACGCGTCGCCCTCGCTGGAACGGCCATCATGCCCATCCGACCCGCCCAAACAACTTGGCCAACTCATCGGTCGAAAGACGAAATGCCGTGCGGCGCCCATGCGGGCAGGTCATGATCAACCCTTCCTGCACCCAATCGTAAATCAGCTGTTGAATTTCAGGAAGGACCAAGGCGCGTCCGGCCCGCACCGCTCCATGGCAGGCCAGCGAGGCCAGCACAGGTTGAACCCGTATCTCCAGAGACGATGCGCTGTCCCACTCGGTCACATCATCGAGTAGATCCTGCACCAAGACAGCCGCATCCACCTTGCCAAGTCCAACCGGTACTCCGCGAATCGCAATAGCCGTGGCGCCAAATGGTTCAATCAGAAGACCGAGTTTCTCCAGATCATCACAGCATGTGAGCAACAGCATGCACTGCGCCGCCGACAGCTCGATCGGCTCCGGAATCAACAGCGGCTGCGAGGGAATATCCCGGCTCTGCCACCCACGCCAGAGCCGTTGGAAGAGGACGCGCTCGTGCGCCGTATGTTGATCAATCACTTGGAGTTCTCCGCCCACCTGCGCCACGAGATAGGTCCGGAGGATTTGTCCGAACGGGACGATGTCGGGGTTCTCTGCGTGCCGATACGCTGCGGCTGTCTCGTGCGCGAAGGCCAACTGACTTCCCTCGACGATGCCGGACAAGGGCATCGCGTCACTCGCATTGATCCGGGAGTCCCGCCTGCGAGCTGAGATCAAGTCGGCCGGGTGAGAATCCCCGAACGACTTGGTCTGCCGTTCGGCCGTGGGAGCGAACTCCGGTGCCGTCCGCGACAACCCCGCTTGCGTGAGACCCAACACGACCTTCCGCTCGGAACCACTGATCGCGTGACGGACTGACTGACGCACCAACTGATGAAGGGCTTCCGTTTCCGCAAAACGGACTTCTTTCTTCGTGGGATGCACGTTGACATCGAGTCGGTCCGGTTCGATATCCAGAAAGAGCACGAACGTCGGGTGATGCCCTTTGGGAAGAAACGATCCATACCCATCCATGACCGCATGAAACACGGTCGCGTTGCGGATGGGACGCCGGTTCACGAACAGTTCCTGTGGCGTTCTCGAGGACCGCGCATGAACAGGATCGATCATCACGCCGCGGATCGACAATCCCGCTGTCCGGCCTCGCACCTCAATGGTCCGATCGAGAAACGCCTGGCGATAGACCTGGAGGATTCGATCGCGATCCGCTGTCACAGCGGGATAGTTGAGAACCTCCTGGCCGTTATGGGTCAGGCGGAAGTGCACCGACGGCCAGGCAAGACCTGCGAGGTGCACGACGTGGGTGATATGAGAGAGCTCGGTCGTGGTCGATTTGAGAAATTTCTTCCTCGCCGGTTGATTGAAAAATAGATTGGAGACCTCGATCCGGGTGCCGAGCACGGGGGGCGCATCCACGATAGAGCCGCCTGCTCCTGCGACCAGGGTGAGCTGTGATCCCACCGTATCCTGCCTAGTCGCGGTCGTCACCAATACATGGGAGACGGACGCAATGCTCGGTAACGCCTCGCCGCGAAAACCCATCGTCGTTACCGAGGCGAGATCCCGATCGGACCGGAGCTTGCTGGTGGCATGCCGCTCGAAGGCACGGGGAAGATCGGTACGGTTGATCCCCTCCCCATCATCCGTGACTCGAATGAGGGCCAATCCACCATCTTTCACATCGATCGTGATATGCAGGCCCCCTGCATCGAGACTGTTTTCCAGTAATTCTTTGACAACGGCGGCAGGTCGCTCAACGACCTCGCCGGCTGCGATGCGACTGACTACGTCGTCCGGGAGGACATGGATCTTGGCGGAGCAACTGGCGGCGGGCATGAAGCTAGACTCCAGGGAATACCGGGAACAAGGGAGTCACCATGGGCCGTCTCGATGGACGTTCGATCATCGAATTTCGGCCAGCTTATTCTTGGCCAGCTTCGCCTCGTCCGACGTCGGGAACTCTTCGATGACCCGTTTGAGATTCTTTTTCGATTTGGCGAGATCTCCGGTTTCCCCCGCCGCGAGCCCCGATTTGAACAGCGCCGCCGGCACCTTCTCGTTTCCCGGATACTCCGCCGAGAGGTACTCGAACGATTGCATTGCGCGCACGTAATCTTTCTGCTGATAGAAGGACTCTCCCAACCAGTAGTAGGCGTTCGGCGTCAGCGACGTGCCAGGAAAGTCTTTCACAAATCGCTGAAAGCCCGCCACGGCAAGATCGTATTTCCCGTTGAGATAGTCGTTGTACGCCAGATTGAACGCCGACGTCGGGGTAATCGTGGGAACGCCGGGCATCATCGTCGGCGCATCTGCGGGGGAGGCCGGCCTCTGCGGTTTGGACGGACGCGTGGGGTCTCCAGTGGCAACCGGAATACCCAATGTCTCTTCAGATTTCGCCAACCGGCCCTCTAACTTTTGTATCCGTGCAGACAGGTCATCGAACTTCGGATCGAGCTTCGGCCTGGCGGATTCGCTATCCTTCACCCGCTCCACCAACTCCAACCGTCGTTGCAGCGCATCCAGCCGCTTTTGATCTTGATCCTGAGACTTCGACACCGTCGTCAAGTGGTCACGCAATTCCACAAAATCTGCGTGATTGGCACATCCGGCGAGCCCCAGCATCGCCCCGGCCATGAGAACGACCAACCCCTTTGAACCTGTTTTCTTGCGCATCACGGTTATCGCGACTCCTTCAACTGGAAGAGTTTATCGGACGCCTTTCCTGCTTCTGGACTCCGTGGATGCAACGTCACCACCTGTTTAAAGGCCGAAGAAGCGCGCTTCTTATCTTTCATCGCCAGGTACGCATACCCTTTCTTCAAGATCGCCGCTGGCACTTTCTCGCTCTGGGGGAAATCCAGTTCGACGCGGTCATACGAATCGATCGCCTCGCGATAATCCTTCTTGCCATAGTGCGATTCACCGAGCCAAAAGCGCGCGTTTGGAGACAGATCCGAGTTCCGATAGTCACGCAAAAATGCGGCGAACCCCTGCCGGGCTCGATCCAGGTCCCCATCACGAAACAGTGCCAGTAGGCGTTCGTACTCGACTTTATCGGAGCGCTCACGACTCTGGCTGACTTGCGGGTGCGGGGACTCCTCGGACTCGACCGCCGTCACCGCTTCAGCTGATTGTCCCTCATCAGCTTGCGCAAGAAGCGAAACCACAGGCGGTTCCTGCTCAGCCTTTGGGGTGTCGGACGAAGGCACCACCGCAGATCGGTGGGCCGGCTTCGTGCTTGACGGACGTACCCCTCCCTTGTTTCCCCCTCGCTGACGCGTATCCTGCGCGACCTGATCAACGGCCTTGGAGAGGGCATCCAGACGACGGTCTTGCTCTTCGAAGCGGGCAGCAAACTTCTGGGCGACAGACGCGACACTCTTATTGACCTCGCCTAAGTGACCGGTCACCGCCTTGTTCATCTCATTGATATGGGTTGTCGACCCTTTGCTCGTCTGCTCTTCTTGGCTCACCCGCTCGCTCAATCCTGTCAGCGAATCCCTGAATGCCGTTAACGACTGACTGAATTGTGCGAACTTTCCCGACAACTGTTCGGTCGAAGCGTGGTTATCCACCAGCGCCTTATGATGCACTTGCAGACGTTCGTCGAGACTCTTGGTTAGTCCGCTGTTCGTCTTCTGCACGACCTCGATGATCTCCTTGCGCGCCACCTCCATCTGTCGACTCACATCGTCAAGGCGAGCGTTCACGTCCACGCGGAGCTGATCGCGATCCTGCTTATTTTTGACATCTTGAGCATTGAGGCTCTCGCGCACCTGATTGTAGCGAGTTGTGCTATCCGCCTCCAGCTTGCCGGCCAACTGTTCGAGCCGCTTGGTTTGTTGTTCAAGTTGCGCAGAGCGCTGCTTGAGGTCTTCCTGCTTGGCCTGGAGTTCCTGAGCTTGGTGCGACGCCCGCTCCAGTTCGCCACGCAACTGCGGCAACTCCTGCTCCCGAAGCACCGTAATCTCCTGACTCTGTCGCGCACGGGTCTGTGCCGACTCATCGCTCGACTGCTTAATACGCTGCTGAAGACTTTTTTCCGCCTGTTTAAGATCAGCTTGTTGGGCGATGCACCCGGTCGACAACAGGGCGCCGATCACACAGATCGTCGTCCAGGTTCCCTTTGTATTCGAATGGTTCCACATTGTTCCACCCACGTATGATAAAGGAATCTTCTGCTCTCTCTTCGCAGACCACGGAGTCACAACCGTCACGACAAAAGCACGTCGCCTACTTCCCGGTCTTCACCATAAGATGTCCTCGCCGATTCTGCTGGTAGCACGACTCCGCATGTTCATTGCAGGACGGCCGCTCTTTCCCATACGACACCACGGACAGACGATTGGCACCGACTCCGAGTTCGACCAGATAGTTCCGGGCGGCTTTCGCCCGTTTTTCACCGAGTACGAGGTTGTAAGCGGAGGTCCCGCGCTCGTCACAGTGTCCTTCGACTTTGACCAGCACGCTCGGGTTGGACTTCATCCACTCGGCATCGCGATTCAACGCTTGACGCCCATCCTCGGAAATCGTCCAGCTATCGTAGCCAAACAACACATCTCGCAAGCCCGCTTCGGCACGAAACTCATCCATTTGTCGTCCGGCACTGCTGGAGGGATCCACCTTCGCCAGCATCGTGCCACTGCCCACACGCTCCTCTGAAGGGTTCTTGTCGAGGCCCCCGAGCCTGCCGCCACCCGACTGAACACCGGTGTCCGGGAAGCTGCCGACACCGGACCTGGAACTATCCGAACTCCCCCCCTTCGCCATCCCTTGAGTGGACTGGGAGTCGCCGCCAGATTGTACGGATTTCTTGGAGCAGCCAGGCATACCAATCAATGCCATGCTCGTCGCCAGCACCAAGCCGTATGTACAGAGTGCCTTGTTCATACACTTTCTCCTTTTCCTAGGTTAGTCATCTCGATCATTTCCCTTCATTCATCCGGTACGGTCAAAAGTCATCCTCACGAGGCCGGAGACCAGGAGGGGGCACTATTGTGCGTCCCTTGGAAGGTGAGCCGTTCTATATCCTTCCCGTCGGCATCGATCATATAGATATGGCTCTTTCCATCGGCCGTCGAACTGAACACCAGATGCCGGCCATCCGGCGACCAGGAGGGTGAATCATCGACGCCCGGTCCTGTCGTCAATTGCATTCGCTTCTGTCCGTCCGGCGAGATGACACAGAGCTTATACTCTTTATGCGTCCGGCACACATAGGCGATCCAGTTCCCGCGCGGCGACCACACCGGCGCCGCATTGTAATCGCCTTCAAACGTCAGACGGCGCACGTTCGACCCCTCTGAACCCATCAGGAACAGCTGCGGCCCGCCACCACGATCTGACACAAACACCAACTCTCTCCCGTTCGGAGACCAGGAGGGAGACAAGTCGCCGGACGGGTTTATTGTCAATCGTTGGATGGCTTTCGTCCTAGTATCCAACCGATAGAGTTCGGAATTGCCTTCGTGACTGGAGGCAAACGCCAAAAAGTTTCCATCAGGGGACAGTGCCGGAGTGATGTTCAAGCCTCCCAGGGAGATTACGGTCCATCGCTTGCCCGTCGCCAACTCAATCATGTCGATGTCCTGCGTATTGCGATTGCGATAGGCTGTGAAGATGAGGAACCGGCGATCCGGAGACCATTGCGGCATGAGGTTCAGGAATCCATCGGCGGTGAGTTGGCGCGCATCGTAGCCATCATAATCCATCACGAACAACTCGCGGGCAGTCCCCTGTTCAGCCACATACGCGATCTTCGTCCGCGCAATACCAGGCTCGCCCGTGTAACGAAACACCAGTTCGTCGGCAAAGCGGTGCGCCATCAGCCGCACAACCGAGGGCGATCCCACGTAGCGCTTCCCGCCCACGAGTTCATCGCTGCCGCTGTCATAGACGAAACCTTCCATGTTCACGTCGGCGTCTTTGTTCCCCTCTTTCATGCCCGTTTTCCCCCAGACCAAGACCGAGACACCCTTCTCAGCCGCCTGTTTGAATACGGCTTTGGAGCCGGCCCCCATCCCATTGCCGATGTCGGGTGTGTGGATCCCAAGAC
>JBKJZK010000064.1:0-6504 GCA_046715215.1 Nitrospiraceae bacterium | reverse complement strand
TGCCCTGCAGGCCGATATCGAGGTTGTGATCGACCAAGAGCTTGAGGATGGCTTGGATGCGTCCGCCGTCATTCCAGATGAGACGCACCCGCTGAGGGAGTACGGAAAAGAATTGCTAAGCCAGGCGAAACACCAAGGCTGAGGCGCGATCTAAGGAGATAACGATTTCGTTGAGGTACGATACTTTCTTGAGCGTTTCCACGATGGCCTTCAATGCGGGGCGCCCCAATTCTGCATAGAGGGAAGGGAGGACCAGGGCGATAGGATTGACGCGCCCATACCGCGCCAACTCTCGCTCCAGTTGGTCGACGTTCGGCTGGCCGAGGCGATGGAGTACCGTGACGACACCGTTCTGGTAGAAGTCCGACATAGAAGCCTCCGATGAGCCTGCAGGGCCTGGCAATGATGTGCACGGGATCAGGAGCGGGCGTCGAAGATGTGCACCGCATTCACCATGGCAGCGTTACTTCAATATTGCAACAATTGTGCAGGTGATGTGCCACTAGAGAATATACCAATCGTTGGATGTTCGGGGAACGAACCAGCGGGAGGGGTGAAGAGGGTGACGGCAAAAACCTTCACTTCCAGCGGTCTCACGTGAATGCCATGAGGTTTCAGGTCTCTCCTGCCAGCTCATCTACACGTCCATCATGGTTGCGTGAGGGTATGCTTCAAGCATTGGCTTAAGTCTATCGTTGCAATTCGACCGTGTTTACTGACTCGGGCCAGCCCATGCCCGCATAGTCTCAACAAGACCAAACGACGTCAAGCGTATAAGCATCACCCGCCAATCATTCAACTCTCCTATAGACAGACTCAGGAAGGAGTCGAGCGTGGAACAACGAGTTCGTATGGAGCTTGGAGGAAATCATTGGTCTACTGGATTGAAAGGGACCCACTACGGACGATTCGTCGTCTATGTGGACTTGTTCAAATAGAATTCGAGACAAGATGTCTGGAGTGGAATAAGTTGTCCCTCCTCTTCGTGAATAATCCCCCTTCACTCCTACGCCGCACCTGGATAAAACCCGAATCTTCCGCGGTCTTACGTCGGCAGGCTGCACGGGACCATTGTTAGGCATCCGGTTTGCTCACTCTCTTGTACCAGGACCGTCGAACATCGGGAGTAATGCATCGTGACTGGACGAATTCTTCTGGTCGAGTCCGATGTCATGCTGGATGCTGGCTTAGCAGAGAAGTTCTACGGCACAGCGGGTATGGGGTGATCCTCGTGAGATCGTTGAAAGGCGCAGTAGGGCACATTCATTCTGAAAGAGTAGATTGATACGTGGCTTCGTCGTTCTGCTGTGTAGACTGATCATGGTCTTCCCGGCGCACTCGCTCAGCTTGAGACGTCCCCAACAAACGATTAGGGACCATCTGTTGTCCATCAAGGGCGACGTGTATGTCGTCAAAAGACGACTCCGGGAGGCTCGTTATCCCCAGAGCGCATGTTGGTCTCGGGGGAATGAATCGAGGCGGATATGATTATTAGGTGAAAGCGTCGTCGCACTTCGGCAGGCGACATAAGCCGATGATGAAAGGAGCAGTCCGATGAGAATTGCCCAGGTTGCACCCTTGTGGGAGAGCGTTCCACCGAAACTCTATGGAGGAACGGAACGGATTGTGTCCTACCTCACCGAAGAACTGGTTCGGCTCGGTCACGACGTGACCCTGTTCGCGAGCGGAGATTCGGTCACGACCGCTCGTCTAGAAGCGATCTGCGCTCGCGCACTGCGGTTGAACACAGGGATCTTCAACCGCGACGCGCCCATGACGATGCTGATGGAGCAGGCGCTGGGAAAACCCGGCGACTTCGACATCATTCACTCTCATCTCGATTTCTTGGGCTTCCCTCTCGCGCGGCGAAATCCGACCCCGACGGTGACTACGTTCCATGGTCGGCTCGATCTGCCCGAACTGCAGCCGGTGTTTCGTGAGTATGCGGAGATGCCGATGGTGTCGATATCGGATGCCCAGCGAAAACCTGTCTCCTGGGCAAATTGGCATGCCACCGTTTATCACGGTTTGCCAAGAGATCTCTATGGTTTGCATCAAAATCCGGGAGGCTACTTGGCGTTCCTGGGGCGTATTGCCCCCGAGAAGCGACCGGATCATGCGATTGAGATCGCGAAGCGGGTAGGGATTCCCTTGCGGATTGCTGCGAAGGTCGATCCGATGGATCAGGAATACTTTCACACTAAAATCGAGCCGCTGCTCGCTGATCCGCTAATCGAGTATCTCGGTGAGATCACGGACGCCGAGAAGGATGAGTTTCTGGGTAATGCCACAGCCTTAGTCTGCCCTTATGACTGGCCTGAACCCTTCGGTCTTGTGCTGATTGAAGCGCTCGCCTGCGGAACGCCCGTGCTGGCCTATCGGCGTGGGT
The DNA here is from genome assembly GCA_046715215.1 of Nitrospiraceae bacterium. Classification (GTDB taxonomy): domain Bacteria; phylum Nitrospirota; class Nitrospiria; order Nitrospirales; family Nitrospiraceae; genus Palsa-1315. The sequence continues at coordinate 4,115 of JBKJZK010000064.1, read as the reverse complement.
CCATTCCTGAAATCATTGAGGACAGAGCCACTGGATTCGTCTGCGATGGACTCGACGAGATGACGGCGGCCGTCCGACGTATTCCTGAAATCGACCGTCGACGATGTCGTCAGACCTTCGAACAGCGGTTCAGCGTGGAACGAATGGCGCAAGACTATATTCGGGTCTACGAACAGGCGCGCGGTAACACCTGCGAAAGGGAGGCAGAGGTCACGAGTATCGCCTCCTGGCCTACTCTCTCGGCCAGTGCGTAAACGCGGATCAGTCTTAGGCGGACAGGAAGAAGCCTTTCTTCAGCTTCAGAAGGAGGTCCATATGACGTCCCCAAAGTCGACCAGTCTTGCCATGGTAATTGTCAGTGTCGGCCTTGTAGTGGTTCTGGGAACTCGGACGGAAGCCCGGTCGCCTTCCGAATCTTCATCTGCGGAAATTGTGACAGGCGAAGTGTCACGGGTCGAAGGGGAATTTCATATGGCCAAGGATCGCCAAGGCGATGACACGCTCGATATCGTGGACAAGTCCTATGTCATTAGAGATCAAGCTGGTAAAGAGGTGCGTCTTGAACTCACCGATGACACCAAGGTCCAGAACAGGGTGGTCCCAGGGGATAAGATCGAAGCCACGGTCTCATCCGAAGGCCATACCCTCTCGGTCACGCGACTCGAACCATAACTCATAGGCCGCCTTAGGAGAATAAGACCATGTCCATTCAGGCAAATAGGCATGTAGGGCCAACGCCCGACGCGTCTGGTTCAGCGTTGGGGCAAAAGCCCGGATGGTGGTGCGACGGCATACTCTGGGAGAACTACAAGGCAGAGGGGAATACCGCCGTTGAGCAAGGGCAATACGGCGAGGCGGAGAATTTCTTTCATGCTGCGATCGAACAGGCTGAATTGATTGGATCGCTCAATCCACGTCTTGCCGACAGCTTGAACGAACTGGGCATTCTGTACGCCAAACAACACAAGTATGCGCAAGCGGAACCTATGTTCCAACGTGCGCTGGGAGTGACCGTGGCTGCCATGGGTTCAGATCATCCTGACGTAGCGGTCATCTTGAGGAATATAGGGATCCTGAAGGGTTCCCAGAGACAATACGCTGAAGCGGATATCCTGTTGAGCCAGTCGCTGTCCCTGACAAGCCGGGTCTTGGGGCACGAGCATCCAATCGTGGCGGTTATGATGAGAACAATCGCCGTGTTTCAGGCCATCCAGGGCCACTATGAGGAAGCCGAGCGGTTCATTCATCGTTCGCTTGAGATCAGCGCGAACAATCTTGGATCGGACCATCCGGAGGTCGTGGCGAGCCGGAAGGTGTTCACCCAGGTCCTCCGCACGGTGCATCGAGATACTGAGGCTCATCGGGCGGAGTCACGGGCTCAGGATATTAGAACCAGATCTACTCGTAGCAACTGAGAGGATGTGAGCGGACGTGCGGTATTTACGAGCGGTTTCCAGCCGGCGTGTGAAGTCTGCATCTGCGGTTAAAGAGCAGAGGAGGTTTCGCCGTGGCAGTCATGGAAAACGTCGATCCTCGGAATGATCACTGTAGCATCGTCGTCTCCTCCTCGTTGACCGATGACCACATGGAGGTTCTGAAGCAGGGCGACACGTTCGGCTTGTTTGATCAATACGGCGACATCCATTCCCTCAGAATCGGGCTCGCTGCCGCTGGTGGCCCTCCATATCTTGTGGCTCAATTTGATTACCGACATCTTCCCCGCCTTTGCCCTGGCGCTGGAGCCGTCGGCGCCTGACGTGATGAAACGCCGGCCACGCGACCCGCAGGAGTCTCTGCTCACCCTCCGATTCGTCGGCCTAATCGTCTGGCAAGGGCTGTTGCTCACCGGGGTCACTCTCCTTGTCTTCGGCATCGGCATGCGCTGGCACGGGACCGAGGGTGAGGGCTTGCGCCAGGCAACCACAATGGCGTTCATGACGCTGGCCCTGGGCCAGGTCTTCCACGCTTTCAATGCGCGTTCCCAGATGCGGTCGGCGTTCACCAGCCGCTGTTTACGAACTGTTGGCTCTGGGCGGCGGCGGTGACGTGTCTGATTCTCCAGGCTGCAGCGGTCTATCTGCCGCTTTTGCAGCAGATCCTTCATACCGTCCGGCTCACTGTCTCGGACTGGGGAGTGATCGCAGCCTGTTCTCTGATGCCCGTGGCCGTGGTGGAGTTAGTCAAGGTGATATAGCGAGTCGCGGCCCGAAACGGGCAGCCTTGAAGTCTGTTCGCCTTGCACTAAGGAGCATTATCAATTATGCCGCCGGCGAACAGCCTGTCGTCAGCCACCCTGCCGCGTGATTTCACGGCCGGCCTGGTCGTGTTCCTCGTGGCTCTGCCCTTGTGTCTTGGGGTAGCTCTGGCGTCCGGTGCCCCGTTGTTTTCGGGGGTGCTGGCCGGGATCGTCGGCGGCATCCTGGTGGGGATGTTGAGCGGGTCGCAGACCAGCGTCAGTGGCCCGGCCGCCGGCTTGACGGCGATCGTGGCAGCCCAGATCGTGTCACTCGGGTCGTTCCCGGCGTTCCTCCTGGCGGTAGTTCTCGCGGGGCTGATTCAGATCGGCTTGGGAATGGCCCGGGCCGGGTTCATCGCTTCCTTCTTTCCGTCCAGCGTGATCAAGGGTCTGCTAGCCGCCATCGGTGTGATCTTGATCCTGAAACAAATCCCCCACGTTTTCGGCCACGACCTTGACCCGGAAGAGGACATGGCCTTCCAGCAGCCGGACCACGAGAACACATTCTCCGAACTGGCACGAACCATTGTGGACATCCATCCGGGTGCAGCCGCGATCGGTCTCTTTTCGGTCGCGGTGCTGGTCGTCTGGGACAGGTGGAAGCCGTTGAAGAACTCGCCCATCCCCGCGCCCCTGATTGTGGTGCTGCTGGGGGTCGGGATGAGCCTGCTGTTCCGGCAACTCGGCGCGAACTGGGTCATCGGGCCGAGTCACCTCGTGCAGGTGCCGGTGGCGGAAAGCCTAACCGGGTTCCTCGGGTTTCTGCAGTGGCCCGACATCTCGCAGTGGTCGAACCCGGCGGTGTACACCGCCGCCGTGACGATCGCCGCTGTAGCCTCGCTTGAAACGCTGCTGAATCTGGAGGCGGTCGATAAGATCGACCCGCAGCAACGGACCTCACCCCCAAGCCGTGAATTGCTGGCTCAAGGGATCGGGAACGTGACCGTCGGGCTGATCGGCGGACTTCCGATCACATCGGTGATCGTCCGCAGTTCCGTGAACATCAACGCGGGGGGCAAGACGAAGCTTGCGGCAGTCACCCACGGCGTTTTATTGCTGGTCAGCGTCGCGTTCCTGCCGGTGTGGCTGAACCTGATCCCTCTGTCCTGTCTGGCGGCAATCCTATTGGTCACGGGGATCAAACTGGTCAGCCCGGCGTTGGTGAAGCAGATGTGGAACGAGGGACGGTACCAGTTCGTCCCCTTCGCTTTGACGGTGGTGGCCATCGTCCTGACCGATCTGCTGGTCGGAATTCTGATCGGGATGGCGGTGAGCATCAGTTTCATCCTCCACAGCAACATGCGCCGCCCGATCCGCCGCTTCGTGGAGAAGCACCTGGGCGGCGACGTGTTGCACATCGAACTGGCCAACCAGGAGAGCTTCCTGAATCGCGCCGCCTTGTCCAAGGTTTTAGGCGAGGCCCGTCGCGGCGGGCACGTCTTGCTCGATGCACAGCACACGGACTACGTCGACCCGGACGTACTAGACCTGATCCGAGACTTCAAGGAGCAAACGGGACCGGCGCGAGGTGTGGAGGTGAGTTTGCTCGGGTTTCTGAGCGAGTATGAGCTCGACGATCAGACCCAGTATGTAGACTACTCCACTCGTGAGTTGCAGAACTCGCTCACCCCACGGCAGGTATTGCAAATCCTGAAGGACGGCCACGCGCGGTTCCGCACTGGCCGGCGCCTGACCCGTGACCTCGGACGTCAGGTCAATGCCACGGCGGACGGGCAGCACCCCCTAGCCGTCGTGCTCAGTTGCATCGACTCCCGCACGCCCGCTGAGTTGATCTTCGACCTGGGGGTGGGTGACATCTTCAGCGTCCGTATTGCCGGCAACGTCACCAGCCGGAAGGTTCTGGCCAGCGCGGAGTACG
>JBKJZK010000063.1:0-4309 GCA_046715215.1 Nitrospiraceae bacterium | reverse complement strand
GTATGTGGGACATGCGTAACCTCGGGCTTGCAACGCTCTGCAGTACCGTAGCCTTCTATGTCTTGATCCAGTGGGGCCTGGGGCTTGCGTCTTACCCAAGATCCGTCTACATCATCGATGCCCTCCTTATGTTCCTTTTTGCGGGAGGCATGCATGTGGCCCCGCGCTTACGACGGGAGTTCCTGCCCTTGCAAAGCGGCAAGCGGGTACTCGTGTATGGCGCGGGCGATGCCGGAGAGGCGATTGTGCGCGACCTGCGAAGCAGTTCGTTCGAAGGCTACTACCCCATCGGGATTGTCGATGACGATGAGGCCAAAACCGGTCGCCAAATCCACGGTGTGCGTGTCCTCGGAACGAGTGGGCACCTTTCCCAGATCATGAACAAACTGGCGCCTCACGTCGTGTTGGTTGCGATTGCGAATGTCGACCCTGCCTTGCTGCGGTCATTGGTCCGGACCCTGGCGCCATATCGTGCCACCATTAAGATCATCCCCAACCTTCGGCGGGTGCTGGATGGAAAAATTGAACTGAACCAGATCCGGAACCTCGCCGTCGAAGATCTGCTCAAGCGGGAGCCTGTAGAAATCGGAGGTGCCTCCATCCAACAACTATTCGCTGGGAAGCGCGTCATGGTGACTGGTGCAGGAGGCTCGATCGGCTCGGAACTGTGCCGCCAGATAGTCGCCTGTCAGCCGGCTATGCTGGTGCTCTATGAACGCTACGAAAACAACTTGTACTCGATTAGTACTGAACTCATTCGCCTGGGTCATCACGGTCGTATTGCCACGACCATCGGTGATGTTACGGACGAACTGAGGCTCTCCTCGGTGATGGCCCTTCATCGCCCACATATCGTGCTCCATGCCGCCGCGCACAAACACGTCCCCTTGATGGAAGCTAATCCATGCGAGGCGGTTAAGAATAACGTCGGCGGGACAAGACTTGTCGCCCAGCTTGCGCATCGTCACGGAGTTGAGCGGTTCATTATGATCTCGACGGACAAGGCTGTGAACCCGACGAGCGTGATGGGCGCAACAAAACGAGTGGCTGAAATGGTCGTCCAAAAAATCGGACAAATGAGCGCGACCTGTTTTGCGACAGTCCGGTTTGGCAATGTGCTTGGCAGCAACGGAAGTGTCGTTCCGCTTTTCCTCGATCAAATAAATGCGGGAGGCCCGGTTACGGTTACCCATCCGGAGGTTCGCCGATATTTCATGCTGATTTCGGAAGCGGTTCAGCTTGTGCTGCAGGCGGCAGCCCACGCAGAGTCTGGGGCCACCTACGTTCTGGATATGGGCGAGCAGATAAAGATTCTTGAGTTGGCTCGGAACCTTATCCGCCTCTCGGGTTATATGCCGGATGATGAAATCCCTATCACGTTCGTTGGATTACGTCCGGGAGAGAAACTCTACGAAGAACTCGTCGGCTCTGGAGAGACCGTGGCGCCATCGGTTGTTGAAAAGGTCCAACGGGTAACACCGTGTCCCTTACCGCCTGAAGTGGAATTCTTTCTCGACATCACCGCCCTCGAACAGTTCGCGCAACTCCAAAACACTGAATCAGTCATAGAAACCATCTGCGCATTGGTTCCGACTTACCAACCGGATCAACAAGCCATCTCCCGGTCGCAGGTCGCATGACCAAATACGAATTCAGGTTGTTGCCGAGGACGAACTCTTGGTTGACCCAAGGGCGTCCGCCAGCGGTGTTCTCGCTTCGCTCCCAAGAACCGTGAACCGTGAATTGTGAAACGAGGGTCAGCCTTGGAGTTGCGGCCTTGCCTGGGACAAGGCGCGTCCCAGGGTGAAGAGGCTGTCTTGGCAGACTCAGGGCGGGCGGGTGAAATAACGGGATGTTCTCTTTTTGTCCCAGACGTGTAGACCATTGAAGTTCTGCCGTGCCGAAAATGTTTTTACGTAGCCGGCTCGTTCCAGGCTTGTCCCACAATGACACTCTAGCCTTCCTTCTCATTCCGCTAGACGTCCTCCTCCAGCAACCAGCCAAACTCTACCCTGTCTGCTTCGATCCTCTTCTCGAAACAATCAACTTGGTATTTTCGGATCCAAACCCTACAAGGCCGGAGTTTTGCGCATGACCAGTACTACCGATTACTAGCATTACCGCCGCAGACTCGGTGTATCGAGCCTGGGGAGATGCCGAGATGCCAGCCGCGCAAATCTGCCGGATGATTCGGTTCAATGTAGAGAAGGTGACACGGGCGATGGAGAAGAAAGCGAGGCGATGCCGAACAGTCGATGTACGAAGGACAGATCGGAATTCGTTACCTCAACGTGATCGGATACGGCGACACGCGCGAAGTGCGGTATCTGATGAAAGGACAGGTCTACTGGAGGGGGTTATCTGTTGGCGTCAATCGCGAAAAACCGATAATACGCCAACGGCACGCGCAAGCGAGGTTTGGTGGGCCGTGTAGGGGTCGAACCTACGGCCCGCTGATTAAGAGTGGCAGAAGGCCAATGATTCGAACCGCTCGATGTTGCGAAGGTTCCCACGTTTATCTTTTAAAATCATGAGCTTGCATGATTTCTACTGATTCCATTCCTTCTACCTAGTTTGGTCGTTTGTGAAGATTTTTAGCACAAAATTAGCACAGGACCTTGGAGTGAACCCTTCTGCTGAGACAGTTTGGAATGAGCACAATCTTTGTGATGCGTCGATTAACCTCATTATTCGACGCATTACATGCGTATAGTATATTGATTTTGCGTTGAATGATGTTCATAATATACGCAATAAGTGCGTAGAATGAGTCCTTACATACACAACCATCAAGACTGGCCAAGGTTTCACTGGGATCGAGACCGTCTCAGCGAACACCTGTCCGTTGTTCGCCACGAACAAGGCCGTTTACTAGGACGAATGGAAGCGCTCGGCTTCAAGCTGCGTCAAGAAGCGGTCCTCAAAACCTTAACGGAGGATGTGCTCAAGAGCAGCGAAATCGAGGGGGAACAACTAGACGCAGAACAGGTCCGTTCATCAATTGCACGCCGTCTCGGCATGGACGATGGTGGCCTTAGGCCCGTTGACCGGAATGTGGAAGGAGTCGTTGAAATGATGTTAGACGCCACGGGCCACTACGAGCAACCGCTCACTGCAGAACGGCTGTTCGGATGGCATGCGTCCTTGTTTCCGACGAGTCGGAGCGGGATGAAGCGAATCAGGGTTGGCGCCTGGCGCAATGATAACAGCGGTCCTATGCAAGTCGTCTCAGGACCCATCGGCCGGGAGCGCGTACACTTTGAAGCACCGGTCGCCGAAAAGCTCAACCGAGAGATGCAGGTGTTCCTAGATTGGTTTGATGAAAGCACGGAAACTGATTGGGTCTCGAAGGCTGGGCTTGCGCATCTATGGGTTGTAACGATTCATCCGTTCGACGACGGCAACGGCCGCATCGCCCGGGCTATTACTGATATGGCGCTCGCGCGTTCAGAAAAGAGTATGCAACGCTTCTACAGCATGTCGGCGCAAATCCGACAGGAGCGCACCGCCTATTACGATGTCCTGGAGACGACACAGAAGGGAACGATGGACATCACGCCCTGGATGGAGTGGTTCCTGGGGTGCCTTGGCCGCGCCATTGAAGGTGCGAAAACTACGCTCTCGACTGTCCTCTCCAAAGCGCGCTTTTGGGAAACATTCGCGGATTTTTCAATAAACGACCGCCAGCGCCTTGTGCTGAACCGGCTCCTCGACGGCTTCGAGGGGAAACTCACAACATCCAAGTGGGCGAAGCTCGCAAAAAGCTCCCATGACACCGCTTTGCGTGACATCTTGGCTCTCGTTGAGCGCGGCATACTTGTCCGAAATCCTGAAGGTGGCCGCAGCACTAGCTATGACCTCGCTAGCATTCCAGAGAGTACCAACAAAAAGCAGTAGCCTGTTGAGGAAATGGCACCTCCCGGTGTTCATGCGACGGCTAGTTCTAGGATGGCGCCGTGTCCTAGCCGTTCCCCTGCTTAATGCACCATCAAGTAGCGTGTTTTCGATCGTTTTGAAGGAAGCTCCCGGAAGGCCAGAGGCTTCCCAGTGAAGCAGCTTAATGCTACAAGACGTGAGCGGCAATCCACTCCTTGGCCTCACGGGCTACCGTGAGAAGAGCCTCAAGGTCATTGAGACCGAATGAGGTTCCATTGCGCCATTCCCAGGACTGATCCTTCCCTTCTCGCTGACATTCTGCCAGATCGTCGCTTTGATGTTGCCGCATCGCAGCTGGTTCGCGGGTTGTTTGTTCGTAGCCATCTTGTTTTCTCCTTGGTTGAAATGAAGTTGGCTCTCTTACAGGAAGGGG
>JBKJZK010000062.1:0-1504 GCA_046715215.1 Nitrospiraceae bacterium | reverse complement strand
CCGTAGAATGGGTCTTGGCGAACGGAAAAGCCCCTCCAGTATTCCGATATCCGAGGGCTCAACTCTATACGTTGAGCCTCTGAGCGATGCGAGAACGCCGCCTGGTGAAAGGCGCGTCTCGGCGCGCAGGGTTGGGCGGGTGAAAAAAGCGACTTTTTCAGCATCCTGTTAGACATCACCGCGAAGAAAGAAGGAGACGTTGTGACATGGCAGTAGCGACTCAGTATGCAACCGGACGACGAAAGTGCGCAATTGCCAGAGCCTGGGTCACCGGGAGGGCAGGCGACATTACGATCAACGATCAACCGATCGAGAAGGCCTTTCCACGACTGACCTTGCGGCAGATTATTCAGTTTCCGCTCGAAATCGGCGGTGTCGTTGGGCAGTACTCGATCAAGGCCACGGTACACGGCGGCGGACCGACCGGACAAGCCGGCGCCCTGCGTCATGCGATTGCGCGCGCGCTGGTGGTACTCAATCAGCCCCTCCGTACGCCCTTGAAGAAGGAAGGCTTGCTCACACGGGACTCTCGCGTCAAGGAGCGGAAAAAGTACGGACAGAAGGGTGCTCGAAAGCGGTTCCAGTACTCAAAGCGATAGACATCGGAGCCACAGTCAGAAAAAGGGAAGGCTCCAGGCCTTCCCTTTTTTTGCGTTTCTGGGGTGCTTAACGGATGAAACAGATGAAGAAAATACGCATCGCAATCGCAGGAGCCAGTGGATATGCCGGAGCGGAGCTCGTCCGCCTGGCAGCCCTCCACCCGCATTTTGAGCTCCACGCTGTGACATCGGAGAAATCTGCAGGGACTCCCGTGGCAGCCGTCTTCCCCAGTCTGGCCGGCCTTGTGTCTCTCTCGTTTCAAGCGCTCTCACCCGAAGCCTTAGCAGAGCAGGTAGATGCAGTCTTCTTGGCCCTTCCCCATACCAAATCATTGGCGCCGGTTTCCGCCTGCCTCCAAACCGGCAAACTTGTGGTGGACCTCAGCGCCGATTATCGGCTCAAGGATCCAGCCCTGTATGAACAGTGGTATCGGACGCCGCATACATACGCAGGCCTGCTGAAGGACGCGGTCTACGGACTTCCGGAGTTGCATCGTGCTGCCATCGCCAAGGCAACGTTGGTTGCGTCGCCTGGCTGTTACCCGACTGCAGCCATTCTGCAGTTGGCCCCTCTGTTCGCCCAGGATCTCGTGCAACCACACACCGTAGTTATTGATGCCAAGTCCGGTATTTCTGGCGCGGGGAGAAGCCCTGCTCTCCCCTACCATTTTCCAGAAGCCCATGAATCCTTAGAGCCCTACAAAATCGGGCAGCACCGCCACACCCCTGAGATCGAACAAGAACTCGGTGGGTTGCTTCGACGCGTATCTCAGCTATCGGGAACGGTTGCCGCAGAGCCGATCGTGACATTCACCCCGCACCTCGTACCAATGAACCGCGGCATCTTGAGCACCGCCTACTGCCGACTGAAGAGTCCAATGACGCTGCCAGACCTGCGTATGCTG
>JBKJZK010000061.1:0-4496 GCA_046715215.1 Nitrospiraceae bacterium | reverse complement strand
ATGGATAATCGGCCTTGTGCCGGTCTGGTCATAGGTGCGTGATCCGCAGCTGCCGCTGCCGCTGCCCCCTGGAACGTCACCGCTCCATGAACCGCAGGAATAGCCTCCGCCAGATCCGCTTTTTGCCATAGCAACGGATACGGCGGGGGTACCGATCAGAGTCACCACGATGCGTGCGGCAATGTGTGGTGTTGTGTTCAAGACAAGTTCCCTGTTATCGGTCTCGTTGCCGAACCATGCGCCTTCTAAGTCCTCCAGGTCGGCCCAAGCGATGAGGTCGGTGCGGGAGGATTCAACTGCATCTCTATGAGGTTACGGAAAAACTATGTGGGCACGCCGGGAATTTCACGGGTCTGCGTGGGATAGCAGGAGAACACTCCCGCAGGATGCTCAAAATGGCCGTTCAGCAAGGCCGCAGCGAGTGAAGGGCTGAGGCGTACCCTTGCGGTACGTTGGAGTCTGAACGATGCGAGAACGAAGCTGGCGGACTTTTTCAGCATCCTGCCAGGGCTTATCGGGCAGCGCGGATGGCAAGCTCTTCTGGGATTGGGTAGCGTCTTGGCCCGAAAATCGCCGTACCCACGCGCACCATAGTCGCGCCTTCGGCAATGGCGATATCCATATCTTCTGACATCCCCATGGAGAGCGTATCGAGTTCGTATCCATCTCGCTTGAGCTGATCAAACAGTTCCCGCAGTATATGGAACTGGCTGCGCTGCAAGGCCGTGGCAGTCGTGAGTTCAGGGACGGCCATCAAGCCGCGCAATTTCAGGCGGGGCAGGCGAACGACATGCGCTGCCAGATGAGCCACCGCTTCAGGCGCCACACCGCTTTTACTCGCTTCCCCGCTCACATTTACTTGTAAACAGATTTGCAACGGCGGCAGTGATTCGGGCCGGTCTTTCGCCAAACGGTCGGCAATTTTTACTCGGTCCACACTGTGAACCCAGACAAAATTCTCTGCTATGCGTTTTGTCTTATTGCTTTGTATCGGACCGATGAAGTGCCATTCAATCGGCAAATCGGCAAGGGCCGGCATTTTTGCCAGCGCTTCCTGCAGATAATTCTCGCCAAAAATAGTTTGTCCGGCGAGCCAGGCTTCCCGCACTCGCTCGGCAGGGTGAGTTTTACTCGCTACCAACAGTGTGATCTCGTCCGGTTGTCGGTCGACGGATTGAGCAACTTTGGCAATGCGGGCTTTGACGGCTTGCAAGGTTGAGGCGATTATTATCATAATTTATGCGGTTAACCCACGTTCCTGAATTAGCAGGATGCTGAAAAGTCGCTCTCAGGAACCGTGAAAGGTAAGACGTGAACCGTGAAATGTAGGACTGTCGAGTCCTCTTTCTCCGAAACCTTTCACGTTTAACGATTCACGTCTCACGGATTGCTAGTGGTCTAGCGATACATGTGCTCGCGCGTGAGGGGAATGGTGTTGTTCAATCCGTTCGTAAACAGGACGTGATAGAGCCGTGGGTTGCCGTAGCGAAAATTGACGGCACTCCCATTGAGAAACATCCGCCACATGCGAACGAAGGGCGCATCGAACATCGCCTCGACCTTTTTGGCCTGTACCTCGAATCGTGCGCTCCACTCCTCAAGCGTTCTTGCGTAGTGCAGGCGAAGGTTTTCGATGTCCGTCGGAACGAGTCCGACTTCGCCCATGGTGCGTACGATTTCGTCAAGTGCGGGTATGTATCCGCCGGGGAAGATGTATTTCAATGTCCAGGGATCGCCGGGCATTGGCCGCTCTTCTCCGATGGTGTGGAGCAGCCCTATACCGTTGCGCTTCAAGAGTGACCGTGTCTTCTCCATAAACGTCGGAATGAATTGCTTCCCGACATGTTCAAACATTCCAACGGAAACGAATTTGTCGAACTCGCCCTGAATGTTCCGATAATCCTCGAACACGATTGAAATCTTCTCCGACAGACCCTCACGCTTCACGAGCTCAGTCGCATACTCAACTTGCTGCTTCGAAAGTGAGCAGCCGACGCCGCGCACGCCGTAGTGTTTCGCTGCGTAGATCAGCATCCCGCCCCAGCCGCAGCCGATGTCTACAAGTGTTTCTCCGGCCTTCAACTGAAGTTTCCGGCAAATGTGTTCGTACTTCTGCTGCTGTGCTTGCTCCAGCGTGTCGTTCTCATGACGGAAGTAGGCACACGAGTAGGCCATGCTCTCGTCAAGCCATAGCTTGTAGAAGTCATTCCCGCGATCGTAATGATGGGCAACGTGTTTTTTTGAACGGGAGAGCGTGTTGAGCGATGTCTGGCGCAGGTGCCGAAATGCGAGCTTCGTTTTCAACCCGAGGGGCAGATTGAGGAACGCGGCGTCTGTCCCGAAGCGAAGAAGTTGTCTGAAATCTCCCTCCACCTGAATATTTCCTGCCATATACTCTTCGCCGAAGCCCAACGACCCGCTTTCGAGCACATGTTCTGCCGCTTGCTTTGTCGTAAAGGTGAGGATGAACTGTGTCTTATCGGCGCCGAACGACCTTTTCACTCCATCCCAGAAATGCACCTGAAAAGAAACATCTCGCGCATGATCGCTCAATTGTTCGAAGAGTTGCTCAAATGTTTTTCGCATGACCGTCCTCTTCCGGGTGATAGGACTTTGCTAGTGAGGGGGCTTGAACACCCTCGAAAAGCCACAACAGGCGCTTGTGATTAGCTCTTTCCCTGGTCCTTGTCAAGACGCTCATGCGGAGAGGAAAGTCGGCGAAGAGGCCGGGTTGCCCCGTTGACACCCGGCTCCTCGCCCTTAGCGGGGGGAATGTCCCCAAGAATCATTGGCTTGGGACAGGCATCGGCACCGAGATCCCATGTTTCTCAATCGACGTGAACACCGCAAAGTTCTAGCCCGCATTGTTCATGACGATTCGTCTCGAAATCGGATAACCTCTAGCCCCGTGCCGCTTGCCTGAACATCGGTGATTGCAGCAGAAGTATTTATGAATAGTCCGGGCTGGGTTGTTGTGAATAAGCGGTATTAACAATATTGATCGTCTCAATCTCGCGGGGGTTGTTTTTTATCAAAAAATAGCCGACAATGCAGCCCGTTCATCAGTCAGCAATTAACCGGTCAACTCACCAATAACAACACAAGAGGCTTAACGATGAAATTACAAACTATTTTGTGGATGGCTATTGTATTGATTATTCCTGGCAGCGTCTGGGCTTATGGTGACAGCGGCACTGGGACAGGAATTTGTAAAAAAGTGAATTTTTCCGAATTTGAACCAGTTAATAATTCAGAAGTGGCCCCACAATCGGCGTTTTCATTTTATGCGTCCGGTGCAACCTATCCGAACAGTATCAAGGTTACGATAAGAGGCCAGTCCGTACCGCTCACAGTGACACCTAAAAAAGATGGGTTTAAGGTAGCCGGCGTGCTTCCTGACACCGTAAAAGGGGCCTTCGCAAAAATTAACATTGATGCTAGAGGCGTCAATCAATGCGAAGTCAGCGACGGATGGCTGGTGAAAGTGACTGAATAATACCGGTAACCGGCGTAGTGTGACGATTCGATCCTGCCAGGAGGGAATCGTCATAATGGTCGGGAGTCTTTTCTTGCAGCATATGAGGGGGTCAGCTCAACCTGACCCCCTTTTCAGTTCCCGGAAGGTCTTAGGAACATGTCCTGAACGAGGACATGGGCGTTATCTTGCTGGCCGCCCAGCCTACCCCCATTTTTCATGACCGCTTCTGTTGTAATCGCCGACGTTCATTTTCCTCTAGCACCTAGCCTCGCGCGCCACTCTTCCATTTCGCGACGAATCGTCATGAATAAAGCGGGTTAAAGGCGACCCAATACATCCCGGTCCAAGTGCTCTTGGTAGATGCGGTCGAATGTCGCAAGGCCCGGTCCCGACCGTAGTGGTCGGGACCGGGCCTTGTCTTGTCTAGTCTAGTATCTTGTTTAGAGAGAGAGGGTCATGGCATCAACGTCTGTGCCATTCACGTTCTATTGAGGAAAGGATTTCGGCGCTTTGACATGCTGCCACCCTTCGCCATTTAGCGTGTGAAGAAACTGCACAAGGTCGCGCTTCTCATCGTCCGTCAAGTCGAGCGGAATGATCAACGGATCCTGGTGAGGGTTCTTCACACCGCCCTGATTATAAAAGTTCACGACTTCTTCGAGAGTTTTGAAGCGCCCGTCATGCGCATACGGTGCGCTTCGGGCGATCTCCCGCAAGGTCGGGGTCTTAAATGCGCCGATGTCCTCCGGAATCTTGGTCACCATATACCGCCCGAGGTCCACTTTGTTGTCGTCCCAGCCGAGGCCGAGGTTGTGGAACTTTTCGTCGGTGAAGTTGAACCCGGAATGGCACTTCGTGCACCGGGCTTTCTCCCGGAACAAGATGAGGCCATGTTGAGCCGCTGCTGAGATGGCTCCCGCTTCCTGTCCCTGATCAAATCGGTCGGCCGGGCTGTTGCCGGAGAGGACGGTGCGCTGGAAGCTGGCGATGGCCCTGCCCACGTTGTCAATCGTGATGT
>JBKJZK010000060.1:0-4509 GCA_046715215.1 Nitrospiraceae bacterium | reverse complement strand
TCCTGGAGAGCAATAAGTCGCCGGCCCGTAAAGTCGGCGAGATCGATAATCGCGGGAGCCATTTCTACCTGGCCCTGTATTGGGCGCAGGCCTTGGCCCAACAGACTCAGGATAAAGGCCTGGCAGGGCGCTTTGTCAAGATTGCCAAGGAGATGGCGGATAATGAAACCAAGATCACGGGCGAATTACTCGCTGCCCAGGGGAAGCCGGTCGATGTCGGCGGCTACTACCATCCCGATGACGCCAAGGCGTCAAAGGCGATGCGCCCCAGCCAGACGTTGAACGCGATCGTGGACGCGATTGCATAAGAACGGTAAGTAGTGAGTGCTGAGTAGTAAGTAGTAAGGGTGTACTGGGTTAAAGAAGATGGCACAAGAAGATAGCAACGTCATCGATCAGCCGGAAGTCATCCGGCACAAGATGGTCACGGTCGAGATTGCCGGCAAGAAGTACGAGGTGCCGGAGGGGATCACGATCATTAAGGCCCTGTGGTACTCGGGTCAGGAAGTCGTTCGCGGGGCCGGCTGTCTTGGCGGATTCTGCGGCGCCTGCGCGGCCTACTATCGGACCAAGGACGATCCTAAAGTGAGGACCTGCCTGGCTTGCCAAATGGCGGTGCAAGACGGCATGTCGATCACGATGATGACGCCGTTCCCCGCCCGGAAGGATACCTACGACATTCAGACGCTCAAAGATCCGAAACAAGATCTCTTCAATCTCTATCCTGAAGCGCCGCTCTGCCGGAACTGCAACGCCTGCACCGAAGCCTGCCCGCAAAAGATCGATGTGCGAGAGGGAGTCTGGAAGGCCGTGTTCGGCGACTTCAAAAGCGTGTCAGAGATGTTCATGGATTGCGTGATGTGCGGCATGTGCACGCCGGTCTGTATTGCGGATATCGCTCCCAACCTCGTCGCCCTGTATGTGAGCCGGGCGCAGGGGGCTCATTTCACCGAGAAGCCTCTGGGCCTGGATACGCGCATCAAGGAAATCCAAGATGGCCGTTTCAACGACGAATGGACCAAGATCCTCAAGATGACCGAGAAAGAATTGGCCGATCACTGCGCGACGGTTAAGTGAGGCGTCATTGGTCAATAGTCAACCGTCAATGATGGGAGTTTCGTCTCATGCTCCCACGATTGACCATTGACGAATGACGATTGACGGATTGAAGCAATGGACATCCACGCCCTTCAACAGATCGTGCACCAGACGCGGGATGCTCGACGCAAGCAGACCCTTCCCAAATTCTCTCCCGCGGATCGCGACCAACTAATCCACAAATATCATCCGGATTTTCGTGAGCGAGCTTATCGGCCGATCCGTTTCGGTCCCAACGAGGGGGATAAGACGGTCGTTGAGCTGGCGACATTACTGGAGGGGGACAGCCCCATTTCCGACGGGTTCGATTTGACGGCCGACTACACGACCGACGTCCTGGTGGTGGGCGGCGGCGGCGCCGGCTGTGCAGCGGCACTCCATGCGCATGCGGCGGGCGCCAAGGTCATCCTGGCTACGAAGCTCCGTCTCGGCGACTCCAACAGCGTGATGGCTCAGGGGGGCATGCAGATTTCGGTGGCGCCCGAGGACTCGCCCGTCGTCCACTTCGTGGATACGCTGAAGGGCGGCCACATGCAGAATGACCATCAGTTGCTCAAGGTGATGGTCGAAGAAGGCCCCTCGATTGCGAAATGGCTGTTGAGCCTGGGCGTGCTGTTCGATCGCGATGGGGACGGCAACCTCCATGTGAAAAAAGGCGGCGGGAGTTCGAAACCTCGTCTCCTGACTTGTTCAGACTACACCGGCCTTGAAATCATGCGGGTGCTCAAGGACGAGGTGTTGAATCAGAACATTCAATTGCTCGAGTTCTGCGCCGCGGTCGAGCTGACGAGTGACGAGAAGGGGAACTGCACCGGCGCTGTTTTGAAAGACCTCGACAACCATCGCCAAGTCGTCGTGGCAGCCAAGGCCGTCATTCTGGCGACCGGTGGGATCGGCCGGCTCCACATTCAGGGATTCCCGACCAGCAATCACTATGGTGCGACCGGCGACGGGCTGTGCTTGGCCTATCGGCTGGGCGCCAAACTCATGCACATCGATACGTTCCAGTATCACCCTTCCGGTGCGGTCTATCCCGAGCAGCTCATCGGGGCATTGGTGACAGAGGGCATTCGATCCGAAGGCGGACATCTGGTCAATGCGAAGGGTGAACGGTTTGTCAACGAATTGGATACCCGCGACGTCGTGTCCTCCTCGATCATTCGGGAGTGTGAAGAGGGGCGCGGCATCCGCACGATGTCCGGACGCATCGGCGTCTGGCTCGACACCCCGCTCCTCGATGTCGAACATGGTCCCGGCACCGTGGAGAAGCATTTCCCCGCGATGATGCTGCAGTTCGAACGGTTCGGCATCGATATCAGCAAAGACCCCGTGTTGATCTATCCGACGCTGCACTACCAGAACGGCGGTGTGAAGATCGATACCAATTCAGAAACCAATGTGAAACATCTCTTCGTCGCTGGCGAGGCCTCCGGCGGATTGCACGGACGCAACCGATTGATGGGCAATTCGCTCCTCGACCTGATGGTCTTTGGAAAGCGGTCTGGGTTGACCGCCGCAGCTCATGCTGCTGCTATGCCGCAAGGGAAGTTGACGGTCGGGCATCTGAAGGGGTTCCGTGCCGAGGCCAAGAAGCACGGCAGCGCGAGCGGAGTCGTGTCACCCATGATTCTGCCGGCGTACACGCGCAAAGAATAAAGAGCATATGGTTTATAGCTGATAGCGTATGGCCGGAAGCCAGAGCGCCATCAGTTCCGAGCCATAAGCTATTAGCCACCAGCCATTAGCTCTTAGAGGTTACGATGAACGTTCATGAGTTTCAGGCGAAGCAGTTGTTCGGACAGTTCGGGGTTCCGGTTCCGCGCGGGAAAGAGATTACCTCACCCGAGGCAGGGGCGGCCTGGGCAGCAGAACTCAATACCCCGGTCTTTGTCGTCAAGGCGCAGATTCATGCAGGCGGTCGAGGCAAAGCCGGTGGCGTCAAAATTACGAAGGACAAGCCGGCTGTTCCAGGCCTGGTCAAGGACCTGATCGGCAAGACGCTCATCACGCACCAAACCGGTCCTAAGGGGCGAGAAGTGCGCCGGTTGTTGATCGAGGAAGGCGCCGCAATTGCTAAGGAATTGTATGTGAGCATCCTCGTCGATCGGGATAGCGGGTGGCCTGTGTTTATCGCGAGTACAGAAGGCGGGATGGAGATCGAAGTCGTCGCCGCCCAGACGCCGGAGAAGATCATCCGGGAAGCGATTGACCCGGCCGTCGGGTTTCAGGGGTATAACGGGCGAAATATCGCTTTCGCGCTTGGGCTTCCTGCCATGGAAGCGGCCGTCGTGACTCCCTTCATCCAGATGCTGGGGAACCTCTATCGCCTGTTCATGGAAAAGAATGCGGCAATGGTCGAGATCAATCCGCTGGTCATTACCAGCGACAAGAAACTCATTGCACTGGACGGCAAGGTCTCGTTCGATGACAACGCGCTGTTCAGGCATGCCGATGTGCAGCAGATGCGTGACCTCCACGAAGAAGACCCGCTCGAAATCGAAGCGGGAGAAAATAATCTGAACTACATCAAGCTCGACGGAAACATCGGCTGCATGGTGAACGGCGCAGGCCTCGCCATGGCGACGATGGACGTCATCAAGCTGGCGGGCAGCGAGCCGGCGAACTTCCTGGACGTCGGCGGCGGTGCCACCAAAGAAACTGTGGCTGCGGGATTTCGGATCCTCCTCAAGGCCCCGAACGTCAAGGGTATCTTCATCAATATCTTCGGCGGGATTGTTCGCTGCGAGCGGATTGCCCATGGTGTCATCGAAGCGGCCAAAGAAGTGAAGATTAATGTGCCGTTGGTCGTCCGACTGCAGGGGACGAATGCAGACGAAGGCCGCAAGCTCTTGGCGGAGTCAGGCCTGAAGCTGGAAGTGGCGAACGATTTATGGGAAGCGGCGCAAAAAATTGTGAAGTTGACGGGCAAGGCGGCGTGAGGGATGGCCGGACCTGCCCTGCTCCGACGCTCCGGCTCGACCGCACTAAGCCTCTCATCTGCTCGGCTGTGGAACTTGTTCCGTTCCGAGTTTCACTCGAACGGAACTTCGAACAGTCCTCGCCGTGCGCGACGCGCACCGCAGCTGTTCGGCAAGAGCGGTGACCCGAGCCTCCGCGTAAGTCGCGACGGCAGGTCAGGCCATCCCGTGGAAGTTGGGTGTTAAGATGACCGACTTCCATCTTTCCGGGTATCCAGAAGGGATCGGATTGATGTTTCGGAGGGTGTGGCATAGGGGATGCATGACCAGTATTTACATCAAGGCGAAGAAACATAAGAGTATCGTCCTTCTTTTGGGGCATAAACCAAGATAGGAACTTCGGTATGAGCATTTTGGT
Organism: Nitrospiraceae bacterium; assembly: GCA_046715215.1. Lineage (GTDB taxonomy): Bacteria > Nitrospirota > Nitrospiria > Nitrospirales > Nitrospiraceae > Palsa-1315. Next base: position 75 of record JBKJZK010000060.1, on the reverse strand, counting down.
GAATAAGAATACGCGGGTGGTGGTGCAGGGGATTACGGGCAAGGAAGGCTCGTTCCATGCGACGCAGTGTAAGGC